>NZ_JADHZG010000001.1:0-300000 GCF_027161185.1 Exiguobacterium sp. KJ 601
CCATACACGGCCGAGATCGATGCGTCAGACATCGAGAAGGGCACGTACGCGCACTACATGTTGAAAGAGATGGACGAACAGCCAGCCGTCATCCGTAACATCATCCAGCACTACCAGAATGAGAACGGCGACATCGAGCTCGCAGAAGGCGTGCGTGAACTCGTTTCGGAAGCAGACCGCGTCTATATCGTCGCATGTGGTACAAGTTACCACGCTGGTCTTGTCGGGAAGCAATTGATTGAGCGCGTTGCAGGTGTACCGACTGAAGTACACGTCGCATCAGAGTTCGGTTACAACATGCCACTTTTGACAGAGAAGCCACTCTTCCTCTTCATCTCACAATCAGGTGAGACAGCGGACAGCCGTGCCGTCCTCGTCGAAGTGAAAAAATTGGGCCATAAAGCGCTCACGTTAACGAACGTGGCAGGATCGACATTGTCACGTGAAGCGAACGAGACGATGCTCCTCCACGCAGGACCAGAGATCGCGGTCGCCTCGACGAAAGCATACACGGCACAGATTGCCGTCCTCGCAATTCTCGCATACGACATCGCTCGTGCGAACGGGAAGAAACTACCGTTTGATCTCATGCAAGAACTTGCACTCGTTGCGACAACGATGGACTCGATCATGGCACAAAAAGAAATCTTTGAAGAGCTTGCAGATAAGTTCTTGAAAGAGTCACGTAACGCATTCTTCCTCGGACGTGGATTGGATTCATATGTAGGTCTCGAAGGCGCATTGAAGCTGAAAGAGATTTCATATATCCAAGCAGAAGGGTACCCAGGTGGGGAACTCAAGCACGGTCCGATCGCCTTGATTGAAGACGGGACACCAGTCATCACGCTCGTGTCTCAACCAAACACACACCTCAACATCCGTGGAAACATCAAGGAAGTTGTGGCGCGTGGTGCCATCGCATGTACGATTTCAATGGAAGGAATGGAGCATGAGAACGACGCATTCGTTCTTCCACGTGTTGAACCACTTCTCACGCCACTCGTGACGGTTCTTCCACTTCAACTCATCTCGTACTATGCAGCACTTGCTCGTGACTGTGATGTCGACAAGCCACGTAACTTGGCGAAGTCTGTAACGGTTGAATAATGTCCAAGACCAAAATCTTTCGGGATTTTGGTCTTTTTTGTTGCAATGAGTTAACAAATCATCGTAATGTTCTCAAATATGTCTGTTCATTCTCCGGAACGGGTACACTCAACATGAAAATGAAGAGAAGGAGAGATTCGATGAAACAGAAGAAATGGATGACAGGTCTCGGTGTCATGATTCTCGCGACATCATTGGCCGCTTGTGGGGATACGGTAGAGGACACATCGATGGAGATGTCAGAAGAGCAAAGCATGGACCATTCAGCGATGGATCACTCCGGGTCTGGAGAAGTTCCAGACGGGCTGATGGAAGCCAGTGATCCGACTTTTCCAGTCGGATCAACCGCGATGATGACAGCGGATCACATGCCAGGGATGGAAGGTGTGGAGGCGACGATTGTCGGTGCGTACGATACGACCGTCTACGCCGTCAGCTATACACCGACAACAGGCGGTGACCCGGTAGAGGATCACAAATGGGTGATTCACGAAGAATTGGACAATCCAGATGAGGAACCGTTGTCTGAAGGGGATGAGGTCGTATTGGCCGCCGACCATATGGAAGGGATGGACGGCGCAGAAGCGACAATCGATACAGCGGAAGAGACGACCGTTTACATGGTTGATTACACGACCGAAGACGGGGAAGAGGTCACAAACCATAAATGGGTGACCGAAAGTGAATTAGAAACAATGAAATGAATGCGATAGACCTCGAGTACATCTCGTGGTCTATTTTTTTCGATAAATATTTATTGATAAACGATAAAACATAGCATATGATAAAGAAAATAAAACTAAATGAGGTGTTTGGCAGATGAAACGGGAAACCATCTTTTTGAAACTAGCAGTGATTGTCTTGTCGCTCCCGATTCTCGCGGCCTGTATCTTTTTACTCCCTTTCCTTTGGCGAGAGGCGGTGGAGAGCGGAGGATGGATTGCAAATTCGATGCGACCGATTATTGGAGGGATGTATGTAGCAGCGATTCCCTTTTTCGTTGCCTTGTCACAGTCATTCATCTTACTTGGATTGATTGATCGGAATGAGGCATTCTCCTATCGGTCGGTGAAAGCACTTCGTGTCATTAAATATTGTGCGTTGACCATCACGGCCATCTATATGGCGACACTCCCGTTCTTCTATTGGTTCGCTGAGCGTGACGACTCGCCAGGATTTTTAGTCATCGGATTCGTCTTCGTCTTCGCCGCATTTGTCATTGCGGTTTTCGCTGAGTTGTTACAGAAACTATTGAAGCGCGCCATCGACATGAAACAAGAAATCGATTTGACGGTATGAGGTGAGAGAAATGGCGATGATTGTGAATCTGGATGTGATGTTGGCGAAACGGAAAATGAGTGTGACGGAACTGTCGGAACAAGTCGGGATCACGATGGCGAACTTATCAATATTGAAAAACGGAAAGGCCAAAGCGATTCGTTTCTCGACACTTGAAGCGATTTGCGAAGCACTCGACTGTCAGCCGGGAGACATATTGGAATATCGAGCGGACGAACGAGCAGAGTGAATCTCTGCTTTTTTATATGAATTTGAAACGTGTGCTTACTATGCTCCGTATATAAAAGTATCAGTCAGGGGGAGATGTAGAATGATTCAAACATGGACAGAACGGACACATGAGGCCTTGAAAGGAAAAACGGGGAAACTCATCGGTTGGTCTTTTGCAATGGCGATTTTAGTAGAAGTGTGGCTTATGATAGATCCGACGTATTACGGAATCCAACACAGTTCTACTATTCTTATGATGATCAGTGTGGTTGGACTCATCCTATATGTGATGTCTCTTCCAATGTATATCGGATACAGCTGGATCATTTTAGATACGGTGCGAAATAAGAAATTGCATTTTCAAGATGTATTTAAACCGTTTCGGAAGAATTACCGCTTAAATTTAGCCACATTCCTACTCATGGTTCTCTTCCAACTATTGTGGGGGCTGCTTCTAATCGTTCCAGGAATCATAAAGTACTTTTCTTACGCATTCACTTTCTTTATATTGCGAGATGAGCCTCATTTGTCCCCAACAGAAGCAATTACAAAATCTCGTGGGATGATGCGTGGACAGAAGTGGGAAGCATTTAAATTGATCCTGCCAATGATTCCGGTCTTTTTGACGGGTTTCACGTTAAGTATTGTTTTCAAATTACCGATTTTGTCATCCTGGTCGCTGTTAGTTGCGACTTCCCTTGTTCGTCCGTTAGTAGTTGCGCGCTTCGCTGTCATGTATGAAGATACGCGTCAGGCTTACGACGAACAATGGAACAAGCCAGCCTGAAGCATATCAAACAGAGGGTAAATTGAAGGAACGTGCTACAATCTTCATGAAGAGAAAGGGGAATGCGGAATGAAGATTGGGATCATCGGGGCCGGTCTGAGCGGAATCATCGCAGCGCGTGAACTTGTGCGTCAAGGTCATGCCGTTGAACTGATTGAAAAGAGTCGAAGCGTCGGGGGACGCTTAGCGACGCGTCGAATCGGTGACGGACGGGCAGACCATGGAGCGGTATATTTCACGGTGCGTGGAAAAGAGCTCGAACGAGAGGTGCGGTCGTGGATGAATGCGAACTGGGTGCGGGTCTGGTATGCCGACCCTTATCCACGTTATGTCGCGATTGATGGGATGAATGCACTCGCTAAGCGTTTGTCTGAAGATTTGACCGTACAGTTGAATGAACGGGTGGAGAACGTTCAAGTAGAAGAAGACGGAACCGTCACAGTTAAGACAGACGTGACGACACGTTCCTATGATCGACTCGTGATGACGGCACCCCTTCCACAGTCATTTGAACTACTGGGGAGTTTGGTCGACCAGATCAAACCCGCGCTACTTCGTCTCGTATATTCGCCGACGTTCGTCGGTCTTTTTGAATGTGCCGGTGATGTACAGATTGGAGCAGACGGTATTCTCGATCAAGAACTAGTACCTGGTGTATTAAAAATCGTCGATAATCGGCAAAAAGGAATCTCTGCGACACCACTCGTAAGTGTCTATATGGAAGAGGCGTGGAGTGAGGACTGGTATGAGCGACCGGAAGCGGAGACACTTGCAGAAGTTGAGCGGTTAGTGCATGAAGAAGTCGGAGACCTCGGCATCCAATCACGGCAGTTAAAACGTTGGCGTTACGCGCAAGCGAAAGATGTATGGCATGAGCCGTTTTATCAAGTAAGCCATCATCCCATCTATTTAGCAGGGGATGTCTTCCTTGAAGCTGATGATCCATCCGGACGAACGCGATTCGAAAGTGCCTATCTGTCTGGGTTACGTGTGGCAGAAACCATTGAAAAGAACATGGATCGATAAGGGCACTCCTTATCGGTCTTTTTATTTGACGCCATTTAGTTTAGGGCATAAACTATAACCATCTAGTTTAGGGGGTAAACTAAAAATGAAAGCATTGATGCGCGAAGCCGTGCAGTTGTTTGAAGAAGTGATGTTCCATGGGACGGAACATGTCATCGAAGCGATGGAAGGGGATGTCTGGCGTGAGTATTCGCGTGAACAACTCCAACTTTTAAAGTTGCTCGATCAATTTGGACCGACCCCTGCTGGGCAACTGGCACAAAAGCAAGGTGTCCATAAAAGTGCGGTCTCGAATCGCCTGAAAAAGTTGGTCGAAAAAGGACTCGTCACGAGTCAACGAGGACAAGACCAACGCGAGCGATTGATTGAATTGACCCCAGAAGGGAAACGGCTCGTCGAAGAAGTGGACGGTGCCGTCTATCGATATGTGGAATCCCTCATCGATGGAGAAGTAGACGAAATTGAAATCGAGCAGTTTGTTCGGACGTTCCGAAAAATAAAGCAATTGCTCCGAATCGGGGAGGAATAACACATGCATAAAATCATTCAATGGCGCTGGGGAATTTTCATTTCCCTCATCGTATTGACGGCAGCATTATTTGTCGCAGCACCGAACTTAACGAAACAAGCAGAAGAGGCAGGGAGCTTCCAACTTGCGGACGACATGGACTCACAACGCGCACAAGCGATTTTAGATGAAGCCGGGAAGAGTGACAAGACCATCTCCCTCGTCTATGAGTTTGAATCAATCGGAGAGACGGAGCGAACAGATGTCGCGCGTGTCATCGAAGAACTTAAACAAAATGAAACGGTCGTGACAGATGTTCTCGATCCGTTCGAAAACGAGGAGACAGAGGCACAGCTTGTCTCAGAAGACGGACGCATCGTCCTCGTCCCCATCACGGTAGAAGGTACGACGGAAGAAATCAATGCGTTTGCTGATGATGTCCGTGAAAACGTGCTCCCGCAAGAGGAGACAGTATATATCACCGGGGAAGAAATCATTAACAATGATGTGAACTTAAGTGCCCAGGAAGGGTTGAAAAAGACAGAGATCATCACGGTCGTGTTGATTTTTGGATTACTCCTTCTCGTCTTCCGTTCCATCGTGACCCCGTTCATCCCACTCATTGCGGTCGGATTCACGTATCTATTGAGCCAATCGTTTGTCGCGTTCTTCGTGGATTGGTTTGGATTCCCTGTGTCCAACTACACGCAGATCTTCCTTGTCGCCATCTTGTTCGGGATTGGGACAGACTACTGTATCCTGCTTCTTAGCCGTTATAAAGAAGAACTCAGTGCAGGACATGCCATCGAAGACGCCATCGTCAATACGTACAAGACGGCAGGACGGACGGTCCTCATCAGTGGACTCGCGGTCTTCGTCGGTTTTGCCGCCATCGGATTTGCTGATTTTCCAATCTTTAAATCAGCGGTCGCCGTCGCAGTCGGGATTGCGGTGTTGCTGCTGATTCTTTTCACGGTCGTCCCATTCTTTATGGCGACGCTCAAACAGCGGCTGTTTTGGCCGTCGAAAAAGGCAGGCGAGCATCATGACAGCAAGCTTTGGGCTAGCTTGAGCCGATTGTCGGTCAATCGCCCGTTCGTATCGATTTTGGTCGTCGGGTTGATCACAGTACCTGTCTTATTCACATATGACGATGCCCGTTCGTTCAATACGGTCGATGAGATTGGAGACGGGTACGATTCGGTTCGTGGACTGAATTTGATCTCAGAAGGGTTCGGTCAAGGGGAATCCCTTCCGGTACAAGTCATTTTGAGACAAGATCAAGCCATTACAGAATCAGAAGTTCCCTATATCGAAAAGTTTGCAAGTGAGCTTGAAAAAGTCGAAGGTGTGAATGGTGTCCGTGCGCTCACACGTCCTACTGGTGAAGTCATCGACGATTTTTATGTCGATACGCAGCTCAGTGAAGTCAGCGATGGCTTGTCTGAAGCGCAGACGGGTCTCGGGGATGTTCAAACTGGATTGGATGAGATTGAGCAAGGATTGAACGGGATTGTTGGACAACTACCAAGCGGTTCAACCAATGCTGGGGCACCGCTTGCAGAAGCAGCAGCGGGACTAAATCAGTTGAATGGTCAACTTGGTCTCATTGGGCAAGGATTGACAGCGACTCAAAACATCCCGGCCGCAGTCGGACAGCTCGGTCAAGTATCAGCTGGCCTCACACAAATTGAGTCAGGAATCAACGAAGCGGCGTCCGCATTAAATGCACAAGGTTCTCAGGTCGGTGAACTTGGTAGCGGGTTAGCGCAACTGGCGACAGGTGTCGCGGAAGCGAACGACGGGCTAGGACAAATTGAGTCTGGTCTCGGCGAAGCCGTTTCGTTCTTACAACAGTTGAGTGAAGCAGATGCGCTTCGGGAGACAGGCGTGTATCTTCCGGAAGGGACGCTCACATCAGATGCGTTCTCACCTGCAGTCGAACGATATGTCTTCGATGAAGGAATGGCGACTCAGCTCGAGGTCGTCTTAGAGATGGACCCGTATTCGCCAGAAGCGATTGATACCGTTGAGACAATCAAAGAGACGATGAATCGTGCCGTGACGGGAACACCGTATGCGGATGCGACCATCGGATATGCCGGGATCTCAAGTATCAATAGCGATTTAAATGAAACATCGACGAACGATTTCAATCGAACGGTAGCCATCATGCTCGTGACGTTGTTCATCGTTTTGACAGCGCTGTTCCGCTCGATGATCATGCCACTCTATATGATTGCTTCGCTTCTCTTGACGTACTATACGTCAGCGGCAATCACAGAGCTGATCTTTGTAGAAGGACTCGGCTATGACGGGATTAGCTGGGCCGTTCCGTTCTTTGGATTTGTCATGTTGATTGCCCTTGGAATTGACTACTCCATCTTCTTGTTAGATCGATTCCGGGAAGAAACAATCAATGGGAAGACGGTCCGTGAGGCGCTCATCCACTCGATGACGAAGATGGGTACCGTCATTATGACAGCCGCGGTCATCCTCGCCGGGACGTTCGGTGCCATGATTCCGTCAGGCGTGCTCAGTCTCGTCCAGATCGCGACAATCGTCATCACCGGTTTGTTATTGTATGGCTTGATTGTGTTACCCCTCTTGATCCCAGCCATTACGATTTCATTTGGCGATGGTGTCTGGTGGCCATTCCGACAAAAGAAAAAGTCATAAGCAGAAACGGATGTCTCGTATGATGAGATATCCGTTTTTTGGGATAGATTGTAGTGGATTCGGGAACAGAAAGGCAGGTCCATTATCTAAGGAGGAATACTGTATGGAAATCGTCATTACTGCAATCTTGAAAGCCCATCCCGGAAAAGAAGAGGCGTTACGTGACGCGCTGCACCGTGTGATTCCGCCGTCGCGTGCGGAAGAAGGGTGTCTCGCGTACGTTCTTCACGAGGCAATCGATGCACCGGGTACGTTTGTCTTCTATGAAAAGTATCAAGACGAAGAAGCGCTCGATCACCATATCCATTCGTCGCACTATAAGGCGTATCGTGATGAAGCCGGAGAGCTTCTCGCCGTCCGTGAGGTCTATCGTTTGCATGAAGTCTGAAAGGAGACATTCTCATGATTACGCAACCCGTGATTCCATGTATTTGGTTTGAACAGGATGTTGAAGAGATTGCCGAGTGGTATGTATCCATCTTTCCAGATTCGTTTGTCGACTATACGACGAGATTTTCAAGTTCACCAGCAGGCGAGACGACGATTGTGACATTGTCGCTCGCTGGACAATTCTTTCAGTTGCTTGGGGGAGGGACGGCGCAAGAACGGAATCCGTCCATTTCCTACATGGTGTCGCTTCCGACGACGGAAGAGATCAATGCGCTATGGGAACGATTATCTGACGGAGCGGATATCTTGATTCCATTAGACACGTACGACTTCAGTCAGCGTTATGGGTGGTTGCAGGACCGCTACGGGGTTTCTTGGCAAATCATGCATGATGGCGGGATGGACATTCAGCTCGTGACGCCATGTCTATTGTTTGTCAAAGAAGCGTTCGGTCGTGCCGAGGCGGCGATGAACGATTGGATCTCTATTTTCAAAGATTCATATGTATTGGACGGACATACGGTACGATACACGGAAGAAGATGGGGACGAGCTTGACGGGAAAATCAACTATGCTCGTTTCGTCTTATCCGGTCGAGAATTTGTCGTGATGGACAGTAATGAAAATCATACATTTTCGTTTAACGAGACCCAGTCGCTCATCGCTTTTTGTGAGTCGCAAGAAGAAGTCGATTCCTACTGGGAGCGGCTATCGGCTGTACCGGAAGCCGAGGAGTGTGGTTGGCTGAAAGATCGCTATGGCGTCTCCTGGCAAATCATCCCGTGGGAAATGGAAGAGATAATGACGGTAGGTTCGCAAGAGCAGATTGAACAGGTCGTACAGGCATGTCTGCCCATGAAAAAGCTTGATATCGCGACATTGCGTAAAGCTTACTGAACAAAACTCCCGAGACAAATAGCTCGGGAGTTTTTTCATGGACTCATTTGCGAGAGGGCATCTTTCTCGATGATGGTATCCGAGAGCCGGAGTTGAATGGCCGCGCGGTCGATGTAAGGGGCGCATCGATCGAATGCGACTTGTTCTTCCGTCTCAATGGAATAGCATGTGCCGTTACCAGCACGTTCGGTCAAGTCTGGTTCATAGTAATGATCTTCATATCGGAAAGCGCCCGTCCGAAAGACGGTTAGATTTGACGTATCATTCAATAAGGAGTCGCCAAGCATATATGCTGGAGAGATTCCAAGTAAATCGAGAATCGTCGGGGCGATATCGATTTGTCCACCACTCGCCTCCATGACTTCTCCTGTCGTCGGTCCAGGTGGTTTGATGAAGAGAGGGACAGCACGGTCAAGTTGAAACGCGTCAACCGTCGAGTTCACTTCTTCGAGGGTAGCCATCTCTTCTCCTGATGCCGTCAGACCGCTATCGTGGTCACCATACATGACGAGAAGCGTCTCATCCCAGAAACCATCTTGTTTCAATCGTTCGATGAACTGACCGACAGCGGCATCGACGAAATGAACGGTATGGTAATAGTTTTCGAGAAGGGGATCGTCGATATCAGATAGATCCAACCGCTTCTCGTCTTCCGGGATATCGTACGGTGTATGACTCGTTAAAGCGACTAAAAATGCGTAAAATGGTTCATCCAACTCTTCCATAAATCCGACCGACGTATTTAAGAATTCCTGATCGTTGAGTGCCATCCCGATGATTCCTTGATCGGGGTAATCTTTGTCGCTAAAGAAATGATTGAACCCGATATTGTCATAAAAGTCATCGCGATTCCAAAAGTCTTTTCGGAACGAATGCATGGCTGCCGTATCGTAGCCCGCCTCATTCAAGGATTGAGAGAGCGCGCTGAATTGATTTCCCGGGAAACGCGTGTAGACGGAACCAGATTTGACAGGATAAAGTGACGTGTTGACGATGAACTCTGCATCAGACGTTCGCCCTTCATGCGTTTGATGATACACGTTCGGGAAGTAAAGCATGTCACGTCGCAGTCGGTTCAAATTCGGGGTCAGTTCCTGTCCATCAATCTGTTGATCGATGACGGATGTTTGGAATGATTCGAGTTGTAAAACGATAACGTTCGTATCTGGACTTGGGGCACTTAATTCTTGATAAGAGAGTGCTTGAATTTGAGAACGCTCTTCGTCTGTCAGGGCTTCGTTCCATCCCATAGCACGTTCGACGCCTCGGGCGACATCCATCGCGTGATAGCCCCAAAATCCAAGATGATAGTATTCACGCATATTCGAGATGGGGTCGTCCGCGATCCACTTTTCTCCACGCTGATAACTGAGGGTGAGCGGGATTGTAAAGAGAAGAAATCCGAGTGTGAAGCCAGCGAGCGCCAATCGTCTTCCGTTTCGTTTCCCTTCACGGACAGGATGACGTTTCATATAACGCAAAATCAAACCGTAGATGATGAGGTCGATGAAGAAGAACGCATCGATTGGGCGGATGAGCGTCAAGAAGCCACCCCCGACATCTCCCATCTGCCCGATGTCGGACAGTAAGGCGACGGATAATAAGTCTTCAAAATAGCGATAATACCAGACGTCCGAGACGAGCAGAGTACTATGCAAGAACAGAGAAACGTATAAAATCCATCGGCGGATCGGATAAGACACGGCGAGTGCCCAACTCGTCAGGAGCAAAATCGTCGCCAAATTGATGAGGAAAAACGAGAAGTCGAACGCCGTCGCGGTCAACCAGCTAAAAAAGAAGAGCTTTGCCAGAGAGAGTGACAAGTAGCTCCAATAATCGAGATATTTCATTAGTGATCTCCTAACTCAAGATGTAGTTACTGTATCCTTTCCTTTCTTATGAACAGAGAAAACGTAGAAAGTGTGATGGAGATTCATTCGTAATCAAAAATATGTAATATATATATTGCGTTAATGGAATATATATATTACATTTTAGGTATTGCGCAACTAAATTAGGAGACAGACATGGGAAATAGAGTAAAAGAACATCGAGTAGAAAAGAATCTTACTCAAACCGATTTGGCAGAGGCAATCGGTGTGACTAGACAGACAATCGGTTTGATCGAATCGAATAAATATAATCCCTCTTTGAAACTCTGTATTGCCATTGCGAGGGTTCTGGGCGTCACTTTAAATGATTTATTCTGGGAGGAGTAAAAGATGAAAGAATCATGGGTCTCAATGTTTTTACCAAATGACGAATATAAAGAAAGGCAGTTATTGTACTTTATAGCAGAGGCTTTCGTTTTGTTCATTGGCTTTTTGGGAGTAGCCGTTCTATTGAATAGATTTTTAGGTATATTCAGCACTGAGTTTTCATATATTCTATTGGGTGTTATAGCAATTCTAAGTCTCTATGTATGGATTCGCTATATTCTCTCAGGTATGGAGTATGCAAACGTTGTTGAGAAATCTGAATATAAAATCGAACTAAAGAAAACAATTGTTTCCACATCGAAGTTTGCTGTTTTGTTTGCTGGGGTAGGAACTGTTTTAAAAGTAACGAAGATAGTGGAGTATAGTTGGATGGATTTGATAGGAATTTCAACCTGCGCATATGTATTGCTTCTAGTTTTTCAACTTTCTTCATTTAGATTGTCTTTAAAAAAGAATCGAGAACTTTAAAGCATGAAATAATTTAACTATGTACATTTAACTTTTCATACATTCAACGGCTTGCATAAATGAAGTAGTAAAGAACTAGATTCGTTAGTTTGTAAAATCTAGTTCTTTAGGTGTTAATATTATTTAAGTTTACATATTAATAATTTTAAATCTTTTACAGACTGGCTCATCACCATAACTCGTGGTTGCGCTGCAATCCCTTAATCAGATTCTCGAGTTGTTCATGGGTCAGAATCAAAAATCAGCGACTTATGGAACAGCAGCCAGCGAATCCCGTAGACCATACTAAATTGCTTACGGACATTAAAACGAACTGAAAAAGAGCCAGGAACGTGGAGAATAACTACGGGCTCTTGTCCAGCAGCTGCAAAGTGATCTGGATGAATTGAAAAAGTCCCGGCAAAATCCAAGATAAAGTTTTGGGGCATAGACGAGGATGTGAATGTGAATGTAACTTACTTACACTTAAGTTACATTCAGAATTCCTATTCTAGAGAAGTTACAAGCATCACCATAGAAAATGAATTTACAAAAAAAAAGGATACATTCAAAGACCTGCGCCATAAGGTTTTAAAGTACGGATTTCAGAAGGATATAGGTTTACATATCATCAGGTTATCGGAAGCTGGACATATAGAAGGGAGATATTCAGAAAACCACTGAATATCTCCCTTCTATAATTATAAGTACTTACAATGAGGTTACCTACTGCCCAAACAGTCCGAGTAAAGGGAAGAAACAAGAATACCAAGTACATCTCCCAAAAGCCACATTAAGAGAGAAGGGACTCCGAAGGTTCTGGTGCCAATTGCTTCAAAGATAGTGTTTAATTCATACTTGGCAGAGCTAATTGCTTTATTCCATAAGTAACGAGCTTTCCTTTAGCTTGTAAATTAAAACTACAATTATACAAACATTGACCAATAAGAGAAGTTGGAATGTGAATTTGAAATCTAGTAGAATCAAAATCGCCGTGATTGAGATAAGAAATGAACTGATAATAGCGGTGATTATAGTGGATTTACCCTGCTTGATTACTTCCATCTCACTGGACCAGTTGTAATTAGGGAATTTTAAATTGACAAAGAAGCCTAACATGCTATTAAGCAGTAAACTAGTGAATGTAAAAGAAATGAAGAGCAGTGAATCCAATAGCGATGAACTGAAATTTTGAGTATAGACCAAAATAGCACAAGCTAATCCTGGTACAAAAAGCAGCACGTTTAATGCCATCTTGGCTTTTGCAAGTTCCATCAAAGAGAGCGGAGACGTCAACAAAATCCAGATGCTTTGGCCTTCAAAAGATAGGCTTGAAGACGTGGTTGTGGTCAAAAGAATACATACAGTCGTAAATAGAATGAAAATATACTTGCTTGACATCGTGATGAAGGACAGTTCCAAGGTGTAGTCATACAAAAGAGAGGAAATATTGAACAAATAAGCCAGGCTGCCCATTAGTAATAGCGCAGATGTAAGCACTGTATTGCTGACATAGGTGATAGATGATAGATATAGTTTCAGCTCTTTCGAGAATAGATTTTTAAATAAACTATTGGAAGAAAACGTGCTGGAATCACGTGCTTTTCTTTTTGACGAAGTAGAGTAGCTTGCAGCTAAGAAAGCATGCCTTTTAGTAAATAGGTATCCGGTTATGAAAACAAGAACGAGGGTTATTGTTAGTAAGCTCACCGAGTTAAAGAATCCGAATTCTGGTGTAGAGTTGCTAATGATGCCGAACAAGTAGAGTGGGGAACTAATAGAAAAAATATCTTTGTAATCCAATGAAGAAGTGCTGTACGTGATATACAAAAGAGGTGAAAGGAATAAAAAGATTGTAAGCAAAGCTTCGATTACATTACTATGGATGGTTAAAAAATTTAGAAGAATTTTTACTGTTAATGAAATGATGAACGTTGTTGTGATAACTAGTAGAGGAAGTATCACCACAAGAAGAAGACTGGATAATAGTACGAACCAGAAGTCGGGAATAATGAACATATGCAACAAGATGCCAACAAAAATGGCAGTTGCAGCAATAAGTAAATAAAGGATCAGGAGTTTGATTACATTAAAGAGCTTGGCTTGCCACAATGGAATGGGCAGGCTGAAAATAAATTCAGTATCTGACGAAACAATCATTTTCTTAATGCCGCTTAAGATGGTCCAGAATCCCAGGGTCCAAAACAAAATGGACGAAAGAATCGGAAAAAACAACGTAGATTCTTCGTTGCTGTACAAATCAAAAGCGATATAGACAATATAGCCGATGGCCATGACAACAGCCGCACAATAGCCTGCCAACGTAAGAAAAGCGTGCTTTCGGTCGTCCTGGTTAGTGGATAATCCCAATCTGGAAAATTGAAAATCATTTGCTAAGATATACTTTTGCAATTGGATGAGCTTACTCATGTGCTGTGATGCTCCTGAATTTTTCATCTAAGCTACTTTCGGACAATAGATTGATCATCGTATCATTGACGACCACTTCGCCGTTGTGGATCATGACCACTTTGTTGCAGAGCTTTTCCGCTACTTCTAAAACGTGGGTCGAATACAACACAATGGATCCTTCAGCAGCCCGTTTTTTCATTTCTTCCTGTAAAAAATAAGTGGCGTTCGGATCCAGTCCGACAAAGGGTTCATCCAATATGATCAGCTTTGGATTGTGCATCAGAATGGAAATAAGCACGAGTCTTTGTTTCATGCCATGCGAATAGGTAGAAATCAACTCATGGATAGCACTGCCGAAATTGAGCTTTTTCAGCAAGGTGTTTAATTGCTCGTTTATCGTCGCATTATCAATCTGATAGATGCTTCCGATTAGTTCAAGGTACGAATACCCCGTCATATTCCTGTAGAGCACAGGAGTGTCGGGTGAGTAACCGACCATCTGTTTAAATTCTCGTGGTTTTTTTTCTATGCTCACGCCATCAAATTCAATAGCGCCTTGATCAAAACTGTGAATGCCCACGATGGATTTGATGGCAGTTGTTTTTCCAGCTCCGTTCATGCCGATGAAGGCGCAAATATCGCCTTCCGTCAAATCTAAAGTTAAGTTCCTAATGCCTTTTTCAGATCCTTTGTATAACTTGGTTAGGTTGTTTATTGATAACATTTAGACGATTCTCCTTCAATTAAAACTTTTTCAGATTCCTACTGGCCCATGCAAGGTTCAGTAAAATAAATGCCAAACAGGTTGCGATACTGAAGTAATTCAAGTCCCGGACCGACAGCAACTGGTTCTCCGCCAGGTTTAAGATACCGCCTGGTGACAGCTGGAACAAGAAATGGTTGAACCCCTTGATCAGAATAAAGAAAATAGAAACGGCGATTGTTGTGACAGCGATAAGGATGGGGCTCTTAACAAAGGTGCTGATCAAGATGGTCAGACTCACCACGAAGAGGATCCATAAACTGTACAACAGCAGAAACAGTCCAAAGCTTGAAAAAGAGAAAGAACCGAATAAGAAAATGGTGTAACCATAGGAAACGGCTGCTCCAATGGAGATGCTGAACATGCTGACTGCCCAATGGCCCGCCAGCTTCGACAATAGGTAGGAGCGCAGGGAGACGGGGCGGGTCAATATGAAATCTTGCATGCCGCTGTTGCGGTCGGCTGCAATCAGCCCCATGAAACTAATAATTAAGATGATGAGTCCGATTTGATTGAATTGGCCGGAAATGGTCGACAAAAGAACTTCGGCAGAACTTGGTACCGGCTGGTTCGGATCGATGGTGATGCCGTCGGCACCGCCAACGTTTTCGAGGATAACGTCCATGTATTTAGTGATTAGCGGTTGGGTAAGGCCCAAGATCACGAAAAACAGCGTTAACCAGATGAACTTAAATTCTTTTGCGGCTTCTACTAGTTCAGTGCGCGTTAATGTATAAAAGTTTGTCATGTGTCCGATACCATCTCCAGGAAAATTTCTTCTATCCCTCTTTCATAAAACGCAATGGACGTAATATCCATTTCTTTTGCAGCGAAATCGTTTACGACTTTCTTTAAATCCAATTCCTCAGCTCCCGTTAAAAGAAAGGTGTTTGGTGATAACCATTCAACGTGTTCGAACTCAGAACTTTTCAATGCTTCACTTGTTTGCGGGACATTCCCCGTCTTAACTAGAATTTGTTTGCGGTATGATTTCTGAAGTACATCGTTTATGTTTCCGACAATCATTCCATTTTTAATGATAATGTACCGGTCGCAAAATTCGCTGGCGTCGTCCAATATATGCGTCGAAATGATGATGGTCGTGTGCTTCTTTAAGCGAGCGATCAACTTTTTTACTTCATTTCTGCCAATCGGATCCAACGCTGAAACCGGTTCATCCAAAATCAGCAACAACGGTTGGTGCAAAATGGCCTGGGCAATCCCGAGCCGCTGTTTCATGCCGCCGGATAATTGTTCCACTTTGTAGTTTTCCTTATCCTTAAGCCCAACTTCTTCTAAAACCGCTGAAATATTCCCCTTTAAAAATGTCTTGTCCAAGCCCGACAATTTTCCGAAGAAAAAGAGCGATTCCTCACAGGTCATCCAAGGTTTGAAGTCCGTATGTTGGGACAAATAGCCAATATTTTTCTTATGTTGCACGATAGGGTTGGAATTGAACGTAATGTCCCCTTGTTCATGCTGCAGAATGCCGGTCATACATTTGAGAAGCGTCGTTTTACCTGCCCCATTAGGTCCCAATAAGCCAACACATTCACCATCTGCAACCGAGAAGGTGACATCGCTCAAAATCTTTCTTTTTTTTATGGTCTTATGAAGTTTCTCGACTGTAATCATTTCGGATCATTCTCCTTCCAATCACTAAATAAAATATCGGCCCGAGCAATTGGAGCAATAGAATGGTGACCAGCCAAATATATGGTGAGCCAATGAGCTCTTTTCTTTTGAACCAATCATAGAGCGCAACTCCAATCAATAATAAGTTGAATAAAATAATTGGCAAGGCGAAAGGGAGAATCTGTGCCCAATCAATTTCCAGTAGAGCAGTCATATCTGTATTCATCTGAATCACTCCTTCAATTATCATTATCAATAATGATAATTGAAAAGTCAACCATATTATTGTATTTTAGATACAGACTCAAAATACATTTAGGAGTAATCTCATTTTTTATTGTAAGAAAATTCTGATATAAATGGTGACAAGAAGTTGGTAATCCCGAAGAAAGACTATATAACAGCTCACTAATCATAAATAAAAGGGGATCGAAATAGATGGAATTTGATTTATTTAAAAACCAGGTCAGGTTTAAAATCGCTTTGGAATTAATAGATGTCGATGAAGGATACTCGATTATGCAACTGAATAAACTATTGAAAGAAGTATCGCAAGCGACATTGTACAGACATGTGAACTCAATGGTGGAAGACAATCTATTGAAAGTCGTTGGCATAAATCGAATTGGAAAAGTTGAAGAAAAGCTGTATGCCCTGAATACCCAAGCCTATAAGATCAGCGAAGAAGATTGGCAGTCTGCCACTTACGGCGATAAAATAAAATTTGTAACTTATTTTTTTATGTATATTCTTCAGAACTATAAAGACTATCATGACAACAGAGTTACAGAAGATATTCAGGATCAAGCGACATTTTCTTTAGTGAAAATGAACTTAACAGACGATTCATTCGAAGATTTTCAGTCGGAGTTAACTACATTAATGGAAAAATACTATAATAGAAAAGAAGATGAAGACGGAACAGATCGTACGATTTCCATGGTGATTATTCCGTAATTTCTCTTCTTAGAAGAGAAGTTATTCTTTAAAACTTTGTTTACATGTGATGACGTTATCGGGAGTTCTTTAAAAACAAATATAAGAAAGGAAGAGGGAAGCCAATTTGTCAGCTTTTCCTCTTCCTTTCTTATAAAATCACTTATGATTCAATGCTTGATTGATAAATTGGTATAGCTCGCCATCTATTTCATATTGCAGTTCGTTCCCTGGGTTTTCGGCGTGGAAATGTTCGGCTTGCTTGCGGAAAGTCCTATCGTCTTCGGAAAAGGCCTTCACGATGTCATTCCATTTTTTCGCTAAACCTTGTACTTTTTCATCGGAAGGAGAAGCGCCTTTTTCTTTTTCCAAACGAATTTCCTTGATAAGACCGTTAAATTCTTGCTCTGCCTGCTTTAAAAGTTGTTTGTCGGCATTTTCATATCGCCTTTCCATGGTAGCCAATTGCTGCTTCGAAAAGTATTTTTCCTTATTCATTTTCAGCGCCTCCATTAATTTAGTAAGTTCTGAAATCGAGAGGGTCCGATTGCTGCGTGCAGCCCATAACGCATTTTCCAACTCGGCTACTAGTTTTTGCTGAACCTCTATCTCTTTTTTGACGCGAGAAATTTGGGTCTGCAAAATCTCCGCAACGGTTTGTTCCTCCGGATTAGACAACAGAAGTTGTATTTCTTCTAATGACATTCCCATCTGCTTTAAGGACAAAATTGGCTGAAGACGTACCAAATCTGCTTTCGTGTAAAGCCGATGCCCTGACTCCGTATACTGAGAAGGTGAAAATAAACAGATTTGATCGTAATATCGTAAAGTTCGAATCGTTAAACCTGCCAATTCTGCAACTTCTCCGACTTTCCAATGTTCCTTCATCCTCTTAGCCTCCATTTAACAACATTTCTATTCACCAACTAAAAACGAGAAATTCGAAGTTAGAAGAGTTGCTGCATCTCCTTTTGCTCAAACGTGTAGGTTTTCCCACAAATATGGCAAAAAGCTTCAATGTCTTCATTTCGTTCCATGCTCCGTTTGATATCCTCTTCACTCAAGGAATAAAGTATGCCATAGAACATTTCTTTACTGCACCCGCAGAAAAATTGACTGGAGCTATGGCCGATAATTTTTGCATCCCCAAACAACTGGATTAACGCTTCTTCGCTGTCACTCGCTTCTTTAGCGTTTAGTTTACTGAAAATATCCGGATTGGCTTTTACAATCATTTTCACTTCTGAAAGCAGGTGTGGTGGTGCACTGGGAAGAAGTTGTGCATACAGTGCATGACTGGAAAGAAGGGAAGCTTCATTATCCAACTGAATGTCGGAATAAAGGTGGGTCGGTGTCTGATCACTCTTCACAAAATAGTTGGCAATATCATCCGTGATATGTTGATTTGGCATATCGGTAATGCTGGTGAATTGATTCATCTCAGAACCTTTTATGACACGGATCATCCCAGAAGGTCCAATCAAATCTTGCATCGACTTTTCTTCTATATTAGAAGTTCTCAAAAGTTCCTCGTTCAAGTATCCTCTGACATTTCCGTTCGCTTCGGCTTCCGCAAAAATCTTATGGTGAGGGTTGCTCAACGTTACCTGGATGCTCATGCGCTGGTTTCCTTTGAGCGTACCAGAGAGTATGCTCATTGCTGATATCGTTTTGCCTAACAGCAGTTTAAGCGGTTTAGGAAGTTCCTGGTTTAAGGCATAGATATCGCGAAGTAGCTGGGTATTATCA
Source organism: Exiguobacterium sp. KJ 601 (assembly GCF_027161185.1). GTDB lineage: Bacteria > Bacillota > Bacilli > Exiguobacteriales > Exiguobacteriaceae > Exiguobacterium > Exiguobacterium profundum. Next base: position 19,065 of record NZ_JADHZG010000001.1, read on the forward strand.
ATAAAATATAGACGAATCTGTTCTTCATTAATTAATGCCTTAACAATGGCATTTTGCACAACGATTCCCCCTTTGCAAAAGTAAGCTAGTTTTACTATAAAACATTACCCTACGTAAGGTTCAAGGGGGAAATGAAATTTTCACGATAATTGTTTTTAGTTAAGACGGTTTGTCAAATTAAGCGCAACACTTCCTCGGTGAAGGCCTCGTGTGCGGTTTTCCAGTTCAGACATTTTCTCGGCCGCCCGTTGATTTTGGCGAGTGCGTCCGCGAGTTCGTCGTGCGCCACCTGCGCGAAGTCCGTTCCTTTCGGGAAGAACTCGCGGAGGAGCCCGTTGGCGTTCTCGTTGCTCCCCCGTTGCCACGATGAATACGGGTCGGCGAAATACATCGGCACGCCGAGCGACGCCTGGATGCGTTCGTGACCGCTGAACTCCTTGCCACGGTCCGTCGTCGCCGTCTCGAACGTGCCGTCCGGGAAGGCGCCGTGCACCGCATGGATCGCCCGCTCCATCGAGGCCGCGGTGCGGTCCGCGATCGGCAGGGCGAGATAGAACCGGCTCTTCCGCTCGATGAACGTCGCGACGCACGCCTTCGACTTCCCTCGTCCGGAGACGACGGTGTCGAGCTCCCAGTGGCCGAACGTCCGTCGCCCCCTGACCTCTGGCGGCCGTTGCGAGATGGAGAGTCCGATGTTGATGCGCCCGCGCGTCTCGGTCGGCTTTTGACGTTTCCCTTTCTGACGGAGCACGGTCAGGGGCACGTCGATCCGTCTCACGATGGACCGGATGGACATCCCGAGCTCCAGATACGTCTCTATTTTCATGCGTTCCGTTGTGGTAAGATGAATATAGCTCATAGCGATTCCTCAGTCTGAATGTGTGTTGTGGTGACTTCATTCTACACGAGGAAAGCGTCATGGGCTTTTTTTGTGTTCACTTTTGGGTGTTGCACTTAATTTTATAATTCATCATTGAAATAAACATGGGCTTGTCCAGACGCATCCTTAAATGTTGTAGATTGCGTTGAAGTAGTTTGAATCAATCCGAGTTGAGTTGAGCCATCGGGCAGACAGATTCCGATGCCCCCTTCCCAGCGCCCGATTTCTTGGGCATGAAAATAAGTTGTATACCAGTTCAGAGACTGTTCTACATCTGATACGGGAATGAAGATACTTCCGATTCGGAACATAAGATCCCATCCTTTTCTATTGTTAGTGTAGCGAATACAAGCCTTCGAAGATACGGGAGAAGAAACTTTTTACGGGAGAAATCGTATGGAAGAAAGAGAAAATCAATGAGGTGAATGTATGAAAGTAAACGAAATCACGATTCAACCGGTTGATGCAGTCAATCGAGAGGCGGTCATCGCTCTGACAGTGGACGAGAACCAAGCACGATTCATCGAGACGAATGCCGAATCCCTTCAAGAGATGGCTGAGGATACGAAATACAATTGGCAGAGCTTTGCATTTTATGAAGGTGAGCGACCGGTTGGCTTCATGATGATTGGAGCAGAAAACCAGACAGAACGTTACGTGTGGCTCGACCGCTTCATGATTGGTCAACATGAACAGGGGAAAGGCGTTGGAACGAAGTGCCTACGCATGGCAGTGGAATTCATCCAGACACAATACGACGTGGATGATATCATCCTCAGCCTCCATCAAGAAAATGAAGCCGCGAAACGATTTTATGCGAAGAACGGCTTTGTCGACAGCGGCTTAATTGATGAATGGAATGGTGAAGCGATTTGGGTCTATCATACAAAAAACCGACCGTCATGAGTCGGTCGGATTCTCGGATGGACTTGTTTTATGCGTGACATTCATAGCTGCCAAAAAGAAGGGGATAGCGGCAAAGAGAAACAAGGTAACGAACCAGTTTTGGAGAAATGGATCGACAAACGTCGGTTTTTCCAACCAGCTCCCGGTTGAGATTTCGGCGTACCAACGTATGTAGAGTGCGATGCGTTCGAGCGTATATAAGAGTCCGGACAAAAACAGCAAAATACCACCCGCTACAAGTTGATTGAAACGAGACATAAAACCCCTCCTCTATAGATGTTGTCTATAGTTTACCATTTTCATCCAAAAAGGGAGCTTTTATTTGAGTACGCTCGGTCGCAACTGTTTGACACGCGACAAGACGAGCCAACCGAGAAGCGCGCCCGTCAAACTAGAGGCAAGGAACGCCGGGACAAAGAAAAATGCACCGAACGTCGAACCCATCAACAGTTTTGCGTACGGGACGGCAATCAACGAAGCGATAACCCCAGTCCCGATGATTTCTCCGAGAGCGGCCGCATAGACGCGGTTCGTGCGAACGAAGAAAATGCCGGCAAGAAACGCGCCAATCATGCCACCAGGGAAAGCGAGCAGTGATCCTGTGCCGGTCATGACACGAATGAGCCCGGTGACGAAAGCGACGAGAACGGCTCCGATTGGACCGACAGTAACTGCGGCGATCACGTTCACCATATGCTGAATCGGATAAGCACGGGCAACACCTGTGGGAATCGAGATGAACATCGAACCGACGACGGCGATGGCGACGAGCATTGCCATCCAAGTGAGTTGTTGAATACGCATGAATAGTCTCCTTTCAAAATAAAAACGCCACGTTTCCAGACGGAAAAATGGCGTGGACATACAGAGACGTATCCCAAGCCACTTCCCTACGCTGGTATGAGCCAGATCAGGTTCAAAGGGTCCGGCAAATGCCGTCTCAGCCCGAAGGCTCCCCTAGTGGTCGTTTATTGATTTGAGTATAGCATAAATTGGAAGGGGACGAATATGGAACAACTATCTGTTTTCTGGGAAAACACTGATCTCAAGCATGAGTTTGATCAGTGGATTGATGAATATATTTCGAATGAGACGTGGCATCTAGAAAAAGATACGGATTTGACGTATCTGGTTCATGGCAACGGCGTCTATGCTAAAGCGGTCACTTCAATCAGTCAGAGTGAAGGAATGTTGTCACAATATCTTGCTCATATGTTGCCTGGGCTCGTGCCAGACGTAGTCGCTGTGCATCCGGTTCATCCATGGTTCATCTTGCGAAAAGTTTCCGGTCACCCGTTACGTGATGTACCTGATCAGGAACAGTATGAGGTTGCGCTACGAGAGTATGCCAAATTACAGCAACGAATGAGTGGTGAGACGGAGCAACTTTTAAAAATGGGGGTTCCAGACCGTCGTCCGTCTATGCTCAGGGAGGAAATCGAATCGACGTTCGTTGAGATGAGTCTAAATCTGGAGCGGGTGCAGCGGGAAGAAGTGTTGGCACTAAAACCTGAACTTCTGTCGATGTGTGAAGAACTAGAAAGTGGTATACCGATGAGTCTCGACCACGGCGATTTGCATGGAGGGAATATTTTCTGGGAGCCTGAAAGCAATCAACCGGTGATTCTCGATTGGGGAGATGCGACAATCACACATCCATTCTTTAGCATGCGTGTCTTTTGGAACATCTTGTTCGATTTATTGCCGGAAGAGGACGATACATTATGGATAGAGAAAATCCATGAGTTACGAAAGGTTTATTTGAAAGAATGGAGACACGTCGCGCCAACAGAAATACTCGAGCGTCATATGAAGATTGCGGAGGAATTGGGATGCGTGTATCGGGCCATCTCATGGCACACCTACGTCACAGCACATCGTCGGGACAAAAAAGATTCCAGCGACAAACCGGCACAATGGCTCAAGTTGTTGCTGGAATATCGTAAGTTACAACGTGACACGCATTAACTTTCATTCTTGGCTAACAGGTCCACATAGTCCTTCTCGTTCCAAAAGAGCGGTGAGATGGATTCGGGGCCTTTTAAAATTTCTCCGTCCTGATCATATACGATGGCATACCCGCTCTCGACATCGAATACGAACAAGTCGGCAGTGACTTCGGTTACACCGTTCCCGGCAATGATCACGTCATCGATTGGCTCCCGTGCCAGTTCGACGCCCGCTTCATCGAGTTCGACGAGGAGGGCTGACGTGTAGGCATGGCGGTCATAGACCGTTTGGAATTCATCCTGCGTGAGGACGACATCGGTAGGTGGGGCACTTGTACCGAATTTCCGATTTTCAATCTCTTCGACGTATTGAAGGAAGGATTCCTCTTGCCAAAATAGCGGAGCGACCGACTCAGAACCATTGATCACCGTTCCGTCCTGACTATCGAAAATGGTAGCATACGTCCCGTCATCGAGCTTGAATGGGTAAATATCCGCATACGTATGCTCGAGGCCGTTGCCTGCGATGATGACCCGTTCGAATGTCTCCCGAAACGGTTTGATTCCTTGTTGTTCAAGGGCAGTAAGGAGCGGTTTCGTTTGTTCGTATTGGTCATAGACGTCTTTAAAGTCCTCACGCGTCCATTCGGTGATGGGTTCATCGGGTGATTCGATTGGGGTTGGATTGTCTGCCACCGTATCTGTACAACCCGTGAGTAAAAGTGCACTTAATCCGAATATCGCCCATCGTCTCATGTTTCCATCCCCTTAACTGACATTTTCCACCATTTTATCATTCATGATGAAAAAGCAGAACCTGTGCACATTCTCACTCGGGGTGAGGACGTGTCGCGTAGGTATCGAGTGTTCTCTTGAAGTGAAGTGTATCTTCTTCAGAAATCGTCACACCTGAAGAGGTGCCGTAGCGAACCGCATGATAAACGGACGGGTTCATCGGTAAATCGATGCGTTGGAACCACTCTTGCAATGTCTCATGAGCACGCAATCGCTTGACTGGTACGAGAGATTGGTTGAATGTGATCAGTGCATCGCGAATCGGGACGTTCGTGAACGCTGTGAGCGTCGAAACGGACGAGGCGTTCTTGTGTTGTAGCGATTCTACAAGCGGGTCTATGCTTGAATCATCATCATCTCGTGCGTTCGTCAAATGCCGTTTTCGTTTTCGATAGACATAGAAACTGAAGCAACAGAATGCGATCAAAGCGACGAATAGTCCGAGATTTCGTCGTGTTGATTCTCCAGATCCCGTGATTCTCTCAAAAAAGTGATGTTTTCCTTTTTGAGGATCCAATTCAAACGGGTAATCTGCTTTGGATTCACCAATTAAAATTCCATCATCCTCATCCGATAGGAGATCAGTTGGAAGACTATGACTTTCCTCGACCGGTATCGTTTCCGGGTTATAGAGCCACTCGAATACACTCGTCGCAATCACCATTATCGTAAAGGTGCCGAGGAGTGTGGCGACAATCATGAGAAGAAACTTGTTCGTCCAGCGCAAGAGGGTACCTCCTTTTGAATTTTCAGACTATTTGTTGTTTATCTTACCATAAAAAGGTAAAGTTTGATTAAGACAAAAAATGGAGGTCGTCATATGGGCATGGAGCAGGTCATCAAACAGTTGAACGAAGTGTATTTAGGAAAAGAGGATGTCGTACGCCTCTGTTGTACGGCGTTACTCGCGGAAGGACATATTCTATTAGAAGATGTGCCAGGCACGGGAAAAACGTTACTTGCCAAAACAATTGCGGCTAGCTTCGACGGGGTGTTTTCCCGGATTCAATTCACGGCCGACTTGTTACCGTCTGATGTGATCGGAGCAGACTATTTCAACATGCAGACGCAGACGTTCGATCATCGCCAAGGACCAATCTTTGCGAACATCGTCTTGATTGATGAAATCAACCGAGCGGTTCCACGAACGCAGTCCGCCTTGCTTGAGGCGATGGAAGAACGACAAGTTTCCATCGGGGGAGAGACATATCCGATGCCGAAACCATTTTTCGTCATCGCGACGCAAAACCCGATTGAATCAGCGGGGACGTTCCCCTTACCGGATGCCCAACTCGATCGCTTCTTGATTTCGATTCCAGTCGGTTATCCTGATTTTTCGGAAGAGAGAGAACTCCTCTTACAAGTGATGCGCCAAACGAGGAAAACCGTAGAGGCGGTTGCGACGTTAGACGAGTTACGCCGTGCTCAGGAGGAAGTGAAGCAAGTATCGATTCAAGATGATGTCCTCGATTACTTACTCGGGCTCGTTCACGCGACCCGGGAACATGCATCCGTCGAGGTCGGTGTCAGTCCACGTGGAGCCATCGCGCTCATGCGAGCGTCTCAAAGTTATGCCTATCTGAACGATCGATTGTACGTCATTCCGGAAGATGTGAAAGCCGTGGCACCTTATGTCTTGTCCCATCGTTTGACGTTGACGCTTGAAGGAGGCATCAAATCGACGAAACAGGACATTATCCGTTACATCTTAGACACCGTCTCTGTGCCGGTAGAGGGCTGAAGATGACCTTCTCGACACATAACGCCCTACAGAAACAATGGATTCCGGTTTATGGATTCGCTGGGGTGATTCTCGTATTCGTCCCGTACATGGAGATTGTCGGATATGCGCTTTGTTTACTTGCGGGCATCGTTTGGTTCTTTGAACGGACACGGAAACAGTTGGAACAAGCTCTTCGGCTTCACATACATAGCCATGAATCCCTTCTCTTTGTCGGGGATGAGACGGAGGTACAACTGATTTTAGATGGAAGTGAAGTCGTCGAACGACTCGGGCTTCCGGTTCGTGTTCGGCTGAAATCCAATACAGCGCTCAGTTTTCCAGCCCACGACCGGTCCCCGAATAGTTTGGATTTGACATTACGGACAGATCAGGCTCGTCAGATGCTTCACATTCAAGCCGAATTCCGAGGTCCTGCCTACATCGAAGAATGCATACTTGCTGTGACGCTCCCGTTTCATCTCGGGACGTACTTACTCGAGTGCCCCATCGAGAAGCGGTGGACGGTATTACCGTCCCTTACGTTACACCCACCGGTCGGCACGAAACGTTTAGCGCTTGGTGACCGGCCTTTGACCGCATCACCACTTCGGAATCCACTGCAGGTTCTGGGGTCAAAGCCTTATGAAGGGGAACCGGTAAAAGAGATTGACTGGGTCGCGACGGCAAAACTTGGACGAGTCCAGTCGAAAGTCTTTCAAAAGACATCGCTCGATACGTTCACGTTCGCAGTCGATTTGAGTGGGCCGTCCGGCTACACGTTACATCACGACTTCGAGTCGATCATCAGCCAAGTCGCATATGTGACGACCCGACTCTTAAAAGAAGAGTGTAAAGTCGAGCTGTTCATCAACCGCTTCAACGGGGAAGGGAAGATGGAACATATCTCTCTTCAAGAGGGAGAGCGAGGTTCACGCCTCATCCTCTTGATGCTGGCCGACCTCCATCCCGGGAACCGTTTCATCTCGACAGACGCGTTCGTCCGTATGGTCGAGCGGAAACGCTTGAAGCAAAGTCATCTCGTCTGGTTCAATCAGCATAACCTGTATGACTAACAAGGAACTTTCCTTCTTCTGGCGAACTGTATCATACAGAGATGACCAAAGGGGAGATCCATATGGCAAAACGAAAGTATGCGAATCGACGAGACTGGGAACGGATTTTAAAGAACCGCTACGCGCAAATTCGTGTTCAGACGGAACAATTTTCAGGCGTCGTCGCCTTATTCCAAATCGATGAGGTTCGGGCACCATTATATAAAAAGCATAAAGGGGAAGAATTCATCGTGGCGGATGCCGGGTTTGCTTGGCTCCAATATTTCCCGGACAATGAACCGTTCGGTGTGACAGCGATGATCAATCCGGAAGGCGAAATCGTGCAGTGGTATATCGACCTCGTTGACCGAATCGGCGAAGAAGAGGGTATCCCTTATATGGATGACTTGTTGCTCGATATTCTCGTGTTTCCAAATGGGGATATCGTCAAAAAGGATGAGGATGAGTTCGAAGAGGCGGCCGAAAGCGGTGAGCTGACGCCTGAACAAATCGAACGTGGATGGCGTGAATTCGAAGCGACGCTCGAACGGATCGAACGTGGAGACTTCATCTACTTTGATTTGGCGAAAGGACATTACGAACAGTTAAAACAAAAGCTATGAGCGAATTCACTCTCTCTGCTACAGTAAGAGCGTAGGAGGGGGAGTTTTTATGAAAAAAATTGAAATCGAGACGTGGGCACGACGTAAGCACTTCGAGTTTTTCAAAGCGTTTGATGCGCCACATTTCAACGTGACGGCAAACGTAGATGTCACGAACCTATATACATATGCCAAGGAGAGCAACCAATCGTTCTTCAAACTCTTTTTATACGGTGCGGTGAGAGCGGCGAACGCGATTCCGGAATTGCGCTATCGCATCCGTGGTGAAGAGGTCGTCGAACACGAGGTGGTCCACCCTTCGTTCACGGTCATGTTAGACGAGGATGTCTTCAACTTTTGTGCGGCGATGTTTTATCAAGATTTACCGACATTCTTACAAGAAGTGACGACGCGGATGGAGCGAACTGCCGATGAAGTCGTGGTCGGGGATGACGAGCCCGACGACTTACTGTATATCACGAGTGTTCCGTGGGTCACGTTCACGAGTATCATGCACCCGACGCATCAGCAACAACATGACAGCGTGCCGCGCATCGCCTGGGGCAAGTTCGAACGTCAAGGCGAGCGTCTGGTTATGCCGTTATCCGTCCAAGCCCATCATGCACTCGTCGATGGGGTACATATCGGTAAGTATTATGAAACGTTACAAGCATGGTTAAATCAAGAATTTGCACAGGAGGGGACCGACGTGACAGAAGAGAATGAGTTTGATCGAGCCGTTCGTCTCCGTGAGGAGGGACAACTTGAGCAGGCGAAGCAACTGTTCTTGTCGCTCTTGGGGAAAGATGAAAAGAATCCGAGGCTACATGCGTACTGTGCGTGGTGCTATGACTCGCTCGGTGAAGAACGTCAAGCGGTCCCGCATTATGAACGGGCCATCCGACTCGGGTTGACGGGGGAAGAGTTGGCGGAATCATATCTCGGACTCGGCAGTACGTATCGGGCACTCGGACGATACACGGAAGCGGAACAGTTATTTGAAGAGGCAATCGAGCAATTCCCGAATCACGGGGCGCTCAAGGTATTTCAAGCGATGACCCATTACAACGTCGGTCGCCATGAAGAAGCGACGGGAACATTACTTGAGCTGCTTGCAAGTCCGAAAGCGGACGAAAGCATCGCGCGGTACCGCCGTGCCATCGCATTTTATGCAAGAAACTTAAATGAGACATATGACTAAAGGAGAATGACATGATTTCATTACGCCCGATCGATGCACAAAATTGGTATACATGCTGTCAATTGGCACTAAGTGACCAACAACAGTCGTATATGGAGCCGAATGCGATTTCGTTACTTCAAGCGATGTACGAACCGACGCTACGCCCGCGCGCAATTTATGAGGACGAGACGATGGTCGGTTTCCTCATGTACAATACAGAGCTTGAAGAGTTGGATGCATGGTGGATTTACCGAATCATGATCGACCATGCTCATCAAGGCAAAGGGATTGGTCGACAGGCGACAGAGCTGATGCTTGAAGAAATCGGCGAGGGGAAACCGATTGTCGTCGGCTATCACCCCGAGAACGAGGCAGCGCATCACTTATATGAAAGCCTAGGATTCGTTGATGAGGGCCATCGATTCGGTCGTGAAATGGCTGTAATTCGGCGAGGGGAATGAGACGGGAACAACCCGTCTCATTTTTTTGAATCAAATCGATTGACGGGAAAATCTTCGCATGATATATTTATCTCGAATTAAAGATATTTAAATTTAAGTTAATGGCTCTCTTGGACAAAGGAGGGAGACAGATGGAACCATCTGATGCATTAAAAACAATTACTGTGCTGTTACGTGCCTCTCAGTCGTTACAAGACCTTGTGAAGCAGGAAGTGGCGTCTTACGGATTGAACGCGACCGAGTTCGCCGTACTCGAGTTTTTATATCATAAAGGAGATCAACCGATTCAAGTCATCGGGAAGAAAATTCTCCTCTCGAGCGGAAGTATGACGTACGTCGTGGACCGGTTAGAAGAAAAAGGGTATCTCATTCGTAAGGCTTGTCCGAGCGATCGTCGCATCACATACGCGGCGCTGACGGATGACGGAGAGCGCTTGATGCAAGATATTTTCCCTAAGCATACGGAGCATATGAACGCCGTGTTTGAAGGGATGCAATTAAACGAAACGATTGAACAGTTGAAACAAATAGGAAAGCGGGCAGAAGCCGCAAAAAATTTTAATCATGTATCTTGAAATCAAGATATAAAAGGAGAGAGAATGATGAATCATGTTAAAGGAATTCACCACGTCACAGCAATCACGAGTAGTGCCGAAAAAAACTACGATTTCTTCACTCACGTGTTAGGCATGCGTTTGGTGAAAAAAACGGTCAACCAGGACGACATTCAAACGTATCACTTATTCTTTGCGGACGATAAAGGAAACGCAGGGACAGACATGACCTTCTTCGACTTCCCAGGTATCCCGAAAGGTAAGCACGGAACAAATGAGATCGCGAAGACGTCGTTCCGCGTACCAACAGATGAAGCGTTGACGTATTGGGTCCGTCGATTCGACCGTCTCGGTGTCGAGCACGAAGGGATTCAAGAACAGTTCGGGAAGAAGACACTCTCGTTCATCGACTTTGATGAGCAGGCGTATCAACTCATCTCGGATGAGTTCAACGAAGGCATCGCGTCGGGCGAGCCGTGGAAGAACGGTCCAATCCCGCTTGAATACGCGATCACGGGACTCGGTCCAATCTTTATTCGCATCGCCGATATCACATATTTCAAACAAGTGATGGAGCAAGTGATGCTGTTTAAAGAGATCGGGCGAGAAGGTGATGTGTATCTCTTTGAAGGAGGTGAAGGTGGAAACGGAGCGCAAGTGATCGTCATTCACGACGAGACATCTCCACAAGCGCGTCAAGGGTTCGGTACCGTGCACCATGTCGCATTCCGTGTCGAAGACCGTAGCGTCCTCGATGAATGGACAGCACGTCTCCAACAGTTCGGTTTGCCGACTTCTGGCTACGTCGATCGCTTCTTCTTTGAATCATCCTATGCACGTGTCGCGCCGCAAATCTTGTTCGAATGGGCGACAGATGGACCTGGATTCATGGGAGACGAGCCGTACGAGACGGTCGGTGAGAAGTTGTCACTCCCGCCGTTCCTCGAAGCGAAACGTTCGCAAATCGAGGCGATGGTACGACCAATCGATACGGTCAGAAGCACGAAAACATTTGAGAAAGAATATGAGGGCATGAAATGAGTTTCTTAAATCGCTTGTTTGGAAAATCAGATGCATCACAACATAACCAAGGAGGAACTACTATGTTAAACATCGGAATCGTACTCGGATCAACTCGTGAAGGTCGCGTCAGTCCACAAGTCGGGGAATGGGTGAAAGAACTCGCCAACAAACGTGGCGATGCCAACTATGAAGTCATCGACATCGCAGACTACAACTTGCCACTTCTCGGCGAAGCGGGTCAGGACGCATCTGGCGTTGCAGCCTGGTCGGAGAAAATTGCGCAAATGGACGGATTCATCTTCATCGTCCAAGAATATAACCATTCCATCTCAGCATCTCTTAAAAACGCACTCGACTACTTACGCGTCGAATGGAACAACAAAGCAGCCGGAATCGTCTCATACGGTTCTGTTGGTGGAGCACGGGCAACAGAACATTTACGGGGCATTTTGAGTGAATTGTCAATCGCTCACGTACGTGTCCATCCTGCACTCTCACTCTTCACGGACTTCGAGAACGGTACGCATTTCGCTCCGAAAGAAGTTCAAGCACAATCGGTCAACGATATGCTCGACCAACTCCTTCCATGGACGGAAGCGATGCAATCGGTCCGTACGAAAGCCGGAGAAGTTGCAAACAATTAACAAATCGCGAAGCCAGCCTGAATTTAGGCTGGTTTTTGTGCGTTTTCAGAACAGGTCGTGTAAAGTTGGAAGGGATTAGGGGAGTGCAGATGTGGAATCGTAAAATCGTCACAGCATCCATCGCTTCGCCCGTCTATGCGATTCTGTTAGCGTGTGGGGTCACTATGATGGGTCTACGAGAAAATGGAGGGATGAGTGGCGTACTGAATGGCTTCCTTTTGATGACGGTTGCCTATGTAGCGGTCAGTTTTCCGATCATGTTGACCTACGGTGTCGTGACCTCATGGTGCAGTGACTGGTTGGCGAATCGGTTCAGTTCGAAACGATTCAGGTGGTTCACTTCGTTTGTTTTACATATACTATTCGGACTCGTCTTGTCATGGCTCAGTCTTCTCGCAGCGACCTTGTTTTACTTGGTGGATTGTCTACTACAGCATCGGGGAGACATAACAAAACTACAAACAGTGAAAAGTCTGCTCATCCCAATCGGATATTTGCTTATTGTAACGGGAAGTGTGTATATCATCGATGTCATCCAAGATCTTTTCGTTCGATTCAACTTCTTTTAGGGAAACGAACAAGGATACATTAACATAAGGAGGGGTAAAAATGAGATGGATGATTTATGGGGCGAATGGCTATACGGGTGAGCTGATTGCACGACAAGCCGCTCGTGACGGAATGCGTCCGGTTCTTGCCGGACGAAACGCAAGAGCGATTCATCGCCTAGGAGATGAACTGGGTTGCGAAACATCGATTTTCGCATTGAGTCGTGAAGCCGCAATCGAGGCGCTTCACGATGTAGATTTAGTCCTTCATTGTGCAGGTCCTTTCACGGATACGAGCCAAGTGATGATCGAGGCATGTCTAGAGACAGGTACGCATTACTTAGATATTACCGGGGAAATCGACGTGTTCGAATATGTCCATTCTAAACAGCGAGCGGCTCAAGCCAAAGAACGTGGTGTGATTTTATGCTCGGGTGTCGGATTTGATGTCATTCCGACCGACTGTGTCGCGCGGAAATTAAAAGAGTTGATACCGGATGCGACAACACTCGCTCTTGGCTTTTCGGCGGCAGCCGGCATCTCACCAGGAACCATGAAGACGGCCGTTCGTGGACTAGGGTCGAGTAGTGTGGAACGTGTGAACGGCAAATTATCATCATTTCCAATTGGGGCAAAGCGGAGAACGATTGATTTTGGTCGCGGAAGCCGTACCGCCATTGCGATTCCGTGGGGAGACGTTTCGACCGCCTACTACACGACGGACATTCCGAATATTACGACTTGGGTTCCTGTACCGACAGCGGCCGCCTATGCTGCTCGCGCTTTGTCATGGTTCAGCCCGATTCTCGGAAAAGAGGCCGTGCAGGAACGATTGCTCCGTTATGTCGACGAAAACGTATCGGGACCAGACGAGGCTGTACGTGAAAAATCATCGACGTACGTATGGGGCGAAGCAACGAATGAGGAAGGACGAAAAGTAGTCGTCCGTATTCAAACGGCAAGTACGTATGCCTTCACCGTGTACGGGGCGCTCGCCGTCGTCAAGCGGTTGCTCGGTTCGGGTGGGATGCTTGCCGGAAGCTTTACACCAGCCATGCTATTCGGATCTCACTTTATCGAAGAGATTCAAGGTTCCTCTTCGTTCGTGATTGATGAGATTCGTCCATGAATCGAGAAGTATGGGATTTACTCGACGAAAACCGGCAACCGCTCGGTCGAACGCACTTTCGTGGGGATGAATTAGAGCCGCATACGTTTCACACGGTCATCGAAGTGTTCACGTTCGATCCAGATGGGAGATTATTGCTGTCGAAGCGTCATCCGGATAAGACGTATCCGCTTCTTTGGGAAGGGACGGGCGGCTCGATTTTGGCTGGGGAAACGAGTCGACAAGGTGCGGTCCGTGAGCTAAAAGAAGAGTTGGGACTATATGTATTGCCTGAGCAACTCCGGTTCGTGACAACGATTAAGCGGGGCACATATTTCTTGGATATGTATTGTCTCGTGTGCGAGAAACCAATCGACTTCGAACAACTGTCACTGCAAGCAGATGAAGTCGTCGATGTGACGTTACAAGAATGGGAAACAGTCCTTGAGTGTGTAGAACTTGTTCCTTCTGTCCGGGAACGGCTGATTCAATACGGTCATCTCATCCGACCGTGAACATATGCTACACTCAACATGGAATATACAAGGGAGGGAAGAGCGTGAAACGTTTAGAATTGGCAAGGCGTATCGAACGCATCAAAGCAGAGGGGACGTCTGCTTACATTCGACATCGTAAACAAACCCCTCCCTATGAAGGTGCGGAACTACACGTAGAAGGAAAAGGGCATGTGTTCAAAATGGGAAATATGAGTTTTGCGGTCGGATTTGGATTGAATCGGCCGACAAGCTTTTACGACCTGCATCAAATGGAAAAATGGGTACGCGGGAAAAATGTCTCGCGTCTACATATTGAGGTTTGTCCATTAGCGGAAGATTCCTTGCTCCGCTTATTGCAAGAACGTAACTACACGCTCGATCATTTTTTGGACGTATGGACGTTGGATTTGACACAGCATGCCTCCACATCTGTACCGACCCAGGTCGAAAAAGTGAAGGATGAGACACTCCATGAGTGGGCATACGCCGTTGCGGCTGGATTCGCCGAGTCGGGCACAATCCTTCAAGAGACGGTCGATACAGCCAAAGGCTTTTACGCACTACCGAGTAATCATGCTTATCTCGTGCGAGAAGAGGATGCTGTCGTAGCGGGTGGGATTTTAGCCACGCAAGACGGGATTGGAGAATTGTTTCTGACGAGCACCGTTCCGACGTATCGGCAAAAAGGGTACCAGACACAACTTATTTTGGAACGAATTGCCGAAGCGAAAGCACTTGGATGCAATCTGTTGACGGTTACGACGAAAGTCGATTCGGCGTCTGGTCGCAATATGGAACGGCTTGGATTTCAGCCGTTCTATCAAAAAGCGGTCATGAAAAGTCCAATCCTTAAATGAGCAGGTCGCCTCGGGTGAGGTGACCTGCTTTTCGATTACAAGAGTGATTCAGCCCCATCGACGTATACTTCAGAGCCGGTCACGTGGCTCGACATGTTGCTCGCGAAAAATAAGACGACATCGGCGACTTGTTTCGCGGAGCCCGATTTTCCGGCAAGCGGTTGATTCCCAAGTGGATATTCGATTGGAATGACGACTTCTTCGAGCAACGCATCGTCTCGATTGGTCGAATCGTCAATATTCGTATCGATGGCCCCGGGACAGATGGAATTGACACGAATCCCGAATTGAGCGAGTTCCGCAGCAGCCATTTTCGCAAAGCCGGTTTGACCTGCTTTCGTCGTCGCGTAGCCACTGAATCCGAAATTTTTAAAATAGCGGTTCCCGTTAATCGATGAAGTGATAATGATACTCCCGCCATTCTCTTTCAAATGGGGAATAGCATGTTTGACGGTCAAAAAGGTTCCCGTGAGGTTCGTCTCCACCACGCCATTCCAATCATCCAATGATAAATGTTCGATTGGTGTGATGGTCCCGTTTCGACCGGCGTTAGCGAAGACGATATCGAGTTGACCAAATCGTTCCATTGTCCGTTTGTAGGCCTCTTTCATTGCAGATTCATCTGACACATCTGCACTGATGCCGATGGCGCGTTCTTCCCCGACAAGGCTTGCGAGACGCATCGTATCTTCTTCATTCAAATCGACAATGGCGACTTTCGCTCCGGCTTGAATGAAGCGGATGACCGCGGCACGTCCGATTCCGGAGGCTGCCCCGGTCACAAAAGCTACTTTTCCAGATAGTAATTTATTTGAAATCAATCCGATCACTCCTTTTTATGATTCTGTTCTCATATTCCACAGTTCTGGAAAAGTTACGCTTCATTTCAAAAAATCATGGAGCGTTGACTTCGATGGTGCGTGCGATGTTCAAATTAGAATCCGTCGGGATGACCTCGATTGTCACTAGTTGTCCGCTCTGTAACCCTTGTACGCTATTGACGATGCCGGTGACTTCGGTTTGATCATTGATCAAGACGACGCGCAATGTGACTTCTTCCGAGGATCCGGTAGATTCAATCAATATTTGGGGGATATCGACTCGTTCAATCTGTCCCTCGACTAAGTTGTCATTCCACGTGCTCATCCAATAAACGGCGACTAAAAAAAGACCGAGAAAGATTAAAGCAAAGGTTAATCGTGAACGCATGCACACCTCACTCCTTTGTTGTCCCGTTTCGCATCTTGTCTAATTTACCTTTACCCGGAAATTCTCTCGTTACTTGAAAAAATAGTAGGAATCACAAGAAAAATGGGGAATAGAAAGGAAAACGAAAAGGTGAGGTGTGGGCATGTGGATGATGGTTAGTGCGCTAGGATTGGTTGCTTGTGTATGGATCGCGTTCGGTTGGTTCACCATTGGTAATGCAAAGCGACGGGTATGGGGAGGTCTTTTTTCACTCAGTATGACTTGCCTGTTCGCACCGCTCTTCCTCGTGAAACTGGGAGAACAGTATGGATTTGTTGGGATTCAAGTAGGGTTGACCGCTTTATTCGGCGTACTCGCAGGTGCATTTTTCTTTGTGGCACTCGGATGGACAGGACGCCCGGCGAAAGTTCGAAAAGTGAGAACGTTATCGGAAGACCCTGATTTATTTTGAAGCATGACTTACCACTCCTACGGTATAATGCGGTCATAATGATGTTACGAGGGAGTGGGGATCATGAGTGAACTACTCGCCACTTATTTGCTTCACAAATTGAAGTGGGAGCTTCTTGGGAAGACCGTGCTCTTACCAGCCACGGTTATTTACC
The DNA here is from genome assembly GCF_027161185.1 of Exiguobacterium sp. KJ 601. Classification (GTDB taxonomy): domain Bacteria; phylum Bacillota; class Bacilli; order Exiguobacteriales; family Exiguobacteriaceae; genus Exiguobacterium; species Exiguobacterium profundum. The sequence goes on from NZ_JADHZG010000001.1 coordinate 35,661, forward strand.
AAGCTCGTCGGACAGTCCCTGCCCTGAAGGGTTGTCAGTCGGCTAACATCAACAGGTTGATGCTCGCGTTGATGTCACGGTCATGGTGCGCGCCACAAGCACACGTCCATTCGCGGACATCTAATTTTTTCTTCTCGCCTTTTACTCCGCAAGTAGAACAGATCTGCGTCGATGCGTACCAGGGGTCTGCTTTAATCAGTGTTCGTCCGTAGAATCTTGATTTGTATTCGAGTTGCCGGACGAACTCGTACCAACTGACATCCCCGATGGACTTCGCTACCTTGTGATTCTTCATCATGTCCTTCGATGTCAATGTCTCCACGACGATGACTTGGTTCTCGTCAACGGTCCGTCTCGACAGTTTGTGAAGGAAGTCCTGGCGTTGGTTGGCGATCTTTTCGTGTTTCTTGGCCAGAAGTAATGTGGCTTTTTCACGATTCGTGCTACCGATTTTCTTACGTGACAGCGCCCGCTGTGCTTTCTTGACCTTTTCTTCGGACTTACGAAAAAAACGTGGGTTTTCGATCTTCTCCGAGACCATCGCATCGTTCGTCATGATAGCGAAATGGTCCAAACCGAGATCGATCCCGACCTTGTTCTCGGCTGGGATCCATGGTTCATCGTCCTGTTCGACGAGGAGGGAGACAAAGAACTTGCCTGTCTTGGTCATCGAGACCGTCGCCGACCGGATGACGCCCTCGAACGGGCGATGTTGTGTGAACCGCACGAACCCGACCTTCGGCAGCCGAACCTTGCCCGCCTCGATGCGGATCGTACCGCGCTGGTTGTTCGTCGTGTAGGAGGCGCGCGACCGCCGTCTCGATTTGAAGTTCGGGAAGCCGCCCGTCCCGGCGAAGAACTTTGCGAACGCGGTGTCGAGGTTCAGCTTCGCGTTCGCGAGCGCGAGGCTGTCCGCCTCGGCGAGGAAGGGGAACAGGGGCTTGTAGGAGGCGGGTGTCGCCGGTTTCCGTCTCGTTCCGGTCCCCGCTTTCGCCTCCTCGCGGATGGCGATGCGGTCCTCGAGCAGCTTGTTGTAGATGAACCGGGCGCAGCCGATCGTCTTGATGAGGAACTCGGCCTGTACAGGCGTCGGGTGAAGCCTATATTTGTAGCCTTTCAGCATGTCCGTCCCTCTCCCTCCAGCAGATCGTGATATGTCTTCCTCATCCGATACCCGCGGAGGGGGAGGGAGAATCTGACGGAATCACGAACTTTTGTTCGTCATATCTGTCACAGGGGGAAAAGATGTTTGGACCGGGCGATTCATCTCCCACCTACGCTGGGCTTCGCCCCGAGACGCTTAGAGGAGGGAGAATTCTCGCCTACTTCTGTTAAATCGTTAAGGAAAGAATACGTTGTTCGCCAATCGGTCCACCGATTCGACGTCCGGTATCGCTCCACCCAACGTTCGTATAAAGGGAGAAAGCGGCTTCGTTTTTCAGATTGACCGACAGGACGATTTCACGAATATGAGGGAAATGTTGCTTTACGAACTGCGGAAGTGCTTGGAGTGCCGTTTTAGCGTAGCCTTTCCCTTGGTCCTCATAGTTAATAGCAAAGGCGGAGAAGAGCAAAGCATTCGACTCGGTCGTATAGGAAGTGACGCGTTCGTTGTCATGCAGTAAGAACATCCCGACTGGTTTCGATGCGACGACGACAATCGGATGAACGCCATCAGGTAATGGATCATCCATGTCTTTGGGCAGGGTCGTATACTTTTCTTGGTCCGTCGGTAGTGCGAACGTATTGAGAATCGATTGATGCGTATCATTTCGATATTCGAGCGTGATTTTCATAAGAAGTCTCCTTCGAGCGTTATTGATTTTTATTCAGAAAAGGGGAATTATATGTCGACACAGTTTACATACCGTCAAAATCCACCATTACAAGATTTATACCGCGCGTTTATGAGCGGTTTTTCTGATTATATTATTCCGTTTCAATTTGATGAGCAGACGTTCGAAGATGTTTTTCTTGTTCGTGATCAAAATCAGCCGTCCCGTTCCATTGTAGCCTATGATGATGAAGAACCTGTCGGTGTCGTGTTAACCGGGATTGCACATCTTGATTCAGGATGGCAGACACGTTGTGGTGGGCTTGCTGTCGCCCCACATGTCCGAAAAGCAGGAGTCGCGACCGAATTGATGAAACGATTTGAAGAGGCGGCAGTAGGCACTCGTTTACTCGAAGTCATTCAAGGCAATGATGCGGCAGTGTCTCTCTATGAACGACTAGGTTACGAAACGACTCGAGAAATTCTCTACTTCCAAGCGGTGTCATTAGAAACGAACGCAGACATGACGTATGAACCGATTCAAACGTTATTTGATGAGTTGTATCCGGCGGCGAGTCACGTTCCGATTTGGCAACGCGATGTGCGCGTGACCCAACAAGCTGCTGAGTTAGTGAAAGTCGTAGAAGGGAATCGAATAGGATTTTTCTTATACCGCGATCACGTCTTGCTCGATGTTTTTGGACAAGCAGAAGAAGCGGAATGGCTATTGCGGGCGGCCGCGAGCCGATCGCCACTTCATGTCACGTTGACATCAGACCGTCCTGAATGGGTCGAAGCGGCACGACGATTGGGATTTGTCCAAGACGAGATTGCCCAATTTGAAATGGTGAAGGACGCTTGATGAAGCGGTTGTTGGTCATCTGTATCATTGCGCTGATTAGTGGAAATACCGCGACCTTGATTGCGCTGACAACAAATCTTTCACCCGACCTGTCGCGAGGTATACTAGTAGTTAGTGTGAGTGTAACACTCCTTTCCATCGGTGGTATCGTCTGGGTGGGATACTATACAAAAAAACGCTAGTGAAATCCTTGTGAAGTGACACTTGAAAATATCACATCATGCTGTCATGTATGACATGAAAATGAAAAACTTCATATATTGAATTTTTTAACCCCCAGTGGTATATTCGCACATGTAGCTTTTTTGAAGCTCATGAATGTATTAATTTGGAGGGTTTATTATATATATGTGGAAACAACTCATCATGACAGCGGGTGTTGGTGTTCTCTTATTCCAAGGACAAATCGCATCTGCCGACAACATGTCCCCGCAAGACCTCGTTCAAACGGAAAAGTCATTGCAACAAACGGAGCAGCAGGTTAAAGATACGAAACAATCCATTCACGCCATTCAAACGAAGTTGAAGCAAGTCGATCATAAGGCGGAGGCGTTGCGAGATAAAATTGAAGGAACTTCTAAAGAATTAGAAGAAGTGGAGGAGTCACTCGTTCCTGCAGAACAGTCGCTCTTCGCAAAAGTCGTTTCTTCGGTGTTGCCGAGTGCGAAAGCGGAAGCCGCTGAAGCGGAAGAAGCACATCAAGAGCTTGTTGAAAAGAAAAACCAAGCAAATGAAGCATTGGAGCAACTGAAAGAAGAACAAGAGCAAATTGAAGCGACACGTCAAGACGTGAAAGCGTCATATGACGAAAAGTCGAAACAATATAAGAAACAAACGAATCAGTTGAGTGATTTAAAGAAACGGTATGAAGCGATGGCACCCGATCGGTTCTTAATGCCGGCGGAAGGTCGCCTCTCTCAAGGGTTCGGTTCGGCGAGTGGACAGTTCGGATACACATTCCATAACGGTCTCGATATTGCTGCCAAAACAGGTACACCTGTATACGCCGCGGAAGCTGGAAAAGTGACAAAAGTCAGCTCCAGTGGACCTTATGGAAACCACATACAAATCGAACACAACGTAGACGGTCAAAAATGGACGACCGTGTATGCACACTTGCACAAAGTGGATGTCAAGACCGGTCAGTCGGTACGCCAAGGTGAACCGATTGGTCAAATCGGAAACACGGGCAATTCGTCAGGTCCGCACTTACACTTTGAGATTCATAAAGGGGACTACAATTTCTCGGCTAGTTCAGCTGGGAATGCCGTCGACCCGATGAAACTGGCGGAGCGCCTCGGTGGTGCTTCTCCGGTAAAAGCCACGTTTTAAGCAGACAGATGCCCTGAGCCTCTCGAATGAGGTCAGGGCATTTTTTACTGTTCGCGCGTCGGATCGTGGTTGCCTTCGCTGTCGGCAATCGTATCTGAGCTTCCGTAGTCTTCTACTTGGGAGAAGGCGTCCGTTTTTTGACCAGGTTGATCCGTTCCGTCTAACTCTTTGCGTCGAGCTGTCTCATTAGGGTTCAACACGTCTTCTTCAACCGGTCGATCGACTTCATGCGCGTGTTCTTCCTCTTCTTGTGCCCGGGCGTGTTCGATGCAAAGGGTGGCTTCTGGAATGATTTCCAGACGGTCTAGTTCAATGTCTTTTCCACACACCTCACATTGTCCATATGTCCCATTCTGAATGGCTAATAGCGCCTTATCGACGTCACTCAAGAACTCTTCATCGAGCTCATTAAGGGCTTGGTCTCGTTCTCGTAAAAAGAGCTCTTCGCCCGAGTCGGCAGGGTGGTTGTCGTAATGAGAGAGCTCTCCTTCATCATATGTCTCTTCCCGATTATCCATGTATCCTTCGGTTTTTGCTTTTTCTTTCAATAATCGTTTTTTAAACGTTTCGATTTGTTCTTCAGTCAACATATCCATTCACTCTCCAGTTCTCAAGTCATTAATATAAGGTTTCCCATTTTATTTGTGTACAAACCATTTGAAGTGGAATCCCTCATGTCGAGCGATGTTTAGAAAGGGTATGATGAGAATAAAGAGTTCTTTTAAAAAAGGAGGAACGAATCATGAGAAAAGTCGAAGTAGTGAAATACAATCCAGAATGGAATCAAAAGTTTGAAGAAGAGGCTGGTAAATTGAGTCGGTTATTCGAAGAGGAGCTTGTCGCGATCCATCACATTGGAAGTACATCGGTCGAAGGATTGGCGGCAAAACCAATCATCGACATGATGCCGGTCGTACGGGACATCGAACGAGTCGATGACTACACGGAGCGGATGGAGGCACTCGGGTACCGTGGACTTGGTGAATATGGGATTCCGAAGCGTCGCTATTTCCGTAAAGGAGAAGAAGAACGGACGGTTCACGTGCATGTGTTTGAAGAAGGGAATCCGGATGTCATAAGACACCTTGCCTTCCGGGATTACTTGCGAGCTTATCCTGACGTTCGCGATGCGTATGGTGAGCTGAAGCTTCAACTTGCGGCACAGCACCCAGAAGACATGGAAGGATACATTCAAGGAAAGCATGACTGGGTCATCGAGACGGAACGGTTGGCGACGAAGTGGTATAAAGAAAATCAAGACGTGTGAAACCTTTTTATGGAAATGGTCGTATAATACATCAAACCTTGAAGGGGGAGATGTCGTGTGAAACGATTTCTCGGGAAATGTGTGGAATATGCTTTGGCCGCACTTGTTTTCGTCGGTCTGTTCTTTGTCCTCCGCGCGATTGCCGGAGACTCGGACAAAGGGTACATGTTGACATTGCTCGGTACATTTTTTCTCGTCTTACCTAGTTCGCTCTTGATTGGTTACTTTTTGGCCCGTCCGCTTCAACGTCGCCTAAATGGGAAAGAAACGGAGGCTTCGAGTGAGCATACGTTGCGCGGAACTGAAAAACCGCACGGTGTAAACGAAGATCGAAACCATTCAAACTATACCTGATGATGGAGATCACATTTATCCCTACGATTGATGCCCGTCTCATCGCACGGTTGAATCGTTCCATCCATGAGCATCACGTCCATATGAATCCGACCTTTTTTGCGGAGTATGAGGAAGAGAAGATGTACGAAGCCTTTTCGACACTGATTGGAAGACCCGGCCATCACTATATGGTGATGCAGCTTGAAGCAACTCCAATCGGTTACATATGGTTCGAAGAGAAAGTGGGTGAGGCGAACGCGTTTCGTCAAGCTGTTCGCGTGGTGTATGTTCATCACATCAGTATCGACCCCATGTATCAACGGAACGGTTACGGTCGACGTGTGATGGAATGGATGGAGCAATGGGCGCTTGACCACCAATTCAGATCGATTGAACTAGATTACTGGATGAGTAATACGGATGCCGCCTCGTTTTATGGCGAAATCGGGTTCACCCCAAAACGTCAGATTGTTATGAAAAAATTGGAGGAATAACATGATGGAATTACTCACAATTGGATTAGGAATTCTCGGAGTTCTGTCGTTAGGTTGGTTCTTTTATAGTTACTGGCTCGGATATAAGAGTGGCAATATCGTCATGACCCTCGATGAGCACTATACAAAACTAGAAGAGTACGTACCTGCTATCTTGTCGAAACTATACGAAGATGGAAAGAGCGCTCACTACCTTGGCGACCGCAAGTTTGAAGTGGAGGGCAAGCGTTACGTTCTCGTCGAACGGACTGTCCCGATCGGTCATGTTCCAACACAACAGACGGTCCTACAACCAGATCGATCATAATCAGAAAAGGGAGCTCTCTAGTCGAGAGGCTCCCTTTGTTTATTTGACGGCTGGGGGACCGAACCCGCCGCTATGATAATCGCGGAAAGCTTGGCGGATTTCTTCTTCCGTGTTCATCACGAATGGACCATGCGCAATATAGTCTTCGCGAATCGGTTTTCCGGAATAGATGAGCACCCGTGTACGCGTCGTGGCCTTCAGTTGAAGTGTGCTCATCGCTTCAGATGTTTCATCGAACGTCAGTGTCGCCACATCAGTTTTACTGAGCGGGATTTTGGAAGACCCAACTTCAATTGAACCAGCGAGTACGTACAAAAAGCTGTTATGATTCGCAGGCAAGATGTGTTCGTATTCGCCACCTTCTTTCAGCGTTATTTCTGTCATCGTGATGGGGACGAGACTTTCCATCGGCCCTTTTACACCCGCGATTTCGCCGGAATAGACACGAAGCTGCCCGCCGTCGAAAGGAACGAGGGGTGCGTCCTCGACGTATACGTTCTGATAGGAAGTGGTTGTTGTTTTTAACGACTTCGGCAAATTCAACCAGAGCTGCAGCGTATGGATCAAATCATCGTCGACCGCTTCTTCGGCGTGTCTAGCGGCCCATCCGGCGTTCATATACTGAACATCACCGGCGTCCAAAATCGAATGTCCCCCATGATTATCAATATGTTCTAGACGACCATCGATGACATACGTGATTGTTTGAAACCCACGATGGGGATGGTCCGAAAACGTCCCACGCTTGAACCAGTCTTCTGCCATCAAAATAAATGGATCGAACTCCTCTTTTTGTTCTGGAGGTAACACCCAGCCCTGTTGCACATGGGGATACCCGTTTTGTCGATAGGAGACGCGCCAATGATGGTTCACGTCACGTATAAATGGATTTGTCACAAAGATTCACTCCTTTCTCTTCCTATCTTCCCAAAAAATATGTCTCATCGTACTATATTTGCTTCATGAATATGCAAAAAGACAGACGCATTCGCATCTGTCAGATTAAGTGTTTTGTTCAAACAGGTTATACCACTTGATGGCATCCTCACGTAGTAGCTTAAAATGGGCGCCTGTCTCTGAATTGGTCACGTACACATCTGCACCATCATAGCTAACATCAAACGTTTGGGCGCATATCCCTTGAAATAGGGTCACATAAGGTGTGGAAGCGGTCTTGCCTGCATAGGCGGTCGCGTTAGCTCGTTTGATGGCGCCAAAAATAAATTCCATTTCATCTTGACCGACATGTTGTAGGAAGGAGGCATCTTTTGATTCCGTTCCAAGGAGTGCCAAGTCATGAAAAATGACATGACGTTGACTACTTAATTTGTCGTGAATTTGTTCACTCAATTCTTTTCCATACAACAACTTGGGTTCATGATACGTCAAGGAGACGTTCTGACGATGGGCCGTTCCGTTTTTCATGAACGTAAAACTGTAGAGTGGATACTCGTGACCCGGTACAAGAACCGAAGGGAGTTGCGGAGCTGTTTTGGCTCCGAACATTTGTGAAATATGCGCTTCTTTCGGTCGCAATACTTCTTGATAGTCATTTTGATCTCGGCTCGTATAAATCGCGTATTGTAACACCTCATCAGACTTTTCTGTCCCGAGCCCGAGTGACAAATAGGGATGCCTTGTTGATTCGACAGGAATGACGAGGCGGTCTTTGGCTTCGGACGATGTAAAGGTCAGTTCAAATTCACCACTGAAAGGCATCGTGATATGGAAAAGTGTATGCTCGATCCCTTTTCTTTCTGGATAGGGCTCATTACCTATCGGCTTTTTCATCTCTTGTGCGAAATGCTCATATTCATGGGGCTCAGCAAATCGGAATTTCGGAACATCCGGATAAGGTTCGGCCGTATATTGAACATCGTTTAAACTTTCAGGAAGCGTGTTAATTTCGGTGGCATATGTGACGGAATCGAGTTGACATTGGACATATGATTTATCTTCGACAGTGAAAAAAGTTGCGGTTGGAAAAGAAGATTCGGTGGCGGCATTAGTCAACGGTTGGTTCAATGTGACCGTCCCGAGCCAATGTCTTTCACCACTTGGAATTCTTTGAATCGCGTTGTCAGGCTGACATAACTCGATAATCGCTGCACGATCCGATTCGGGCATTTCAATTTGTTGTCCGTTTGGTAACAGGGCACGTCCTTGATAATATTCAGGAGCGGGTTGGAGTCGGAGTGCGCGTTCTTCCTCGCATCCGAATAAGAAAAACAGGATGACGAGGGTACTGAAAATCAGGTACTTTTTCACATCGGTACTCTCCTTCGATGAATCACTTTCACCATTCTAGCACCAATTTTTTGTGACTTTAGTCTTAGGAAAATTAATTTGTTATTTCGAAAAAAAATCAAAAAAACCGTCCAACTTGAACTGGACGGGGTATAAAACCATTTATGACTTATTTTTACTTTTTAACTTTTTTTGTATGTCGATTTTTGACGAAAAAACGTTGATATTACGAGACATTGAAAAAAGCCGATTATTCTTCTAAATTATCACTTTATAATTCAGTGGGATTTATTTGATGAAGTTTCCTTCAATCAACATCTCGACCGCGTGCCGCCTTCAAAATTTCGAACCATTCTTCACTAGTGAGGTCGATTTGAAGGGCGTCGACTCCTGTCTGAACGCGCTCGATTTTTCCGGATCCGATAATCGGCATAATGTTCGCAGGGTGTTGGACGAGCCATGCATACACAATCGAATCAATTCCGCTTGCATTGTGACGTGCACGAATTTCCTCGAGTTTTTCACGAAGGGGTGCATACTGTTCATCTTTGAAGAGTTGACCACCGGCTAGTGGACTCCAAGCCATAAGTGGCATTCGTTTTTCGTGACACAAATCGACCGATCCATCCTCAAAATGTTTCAATTGCATCGGAGAGAGTTCGAGTTGATTCGTCACAAGTTGGAATGGAAGGCGAGATTGAAGCAAGTTCTGTGTAGCCGGAACATGGTTAGATACACCGAATTCACGTACTTTACCACTATCGCGCAAGATGATGAAGGCTTCGGCAACTTCATCCGGATTCATCAGCGGATCTGGACGGTGGATGAGTAATGTATCAATGTGGTCAATGGCCAACTCTTTTAATGAACGCTCTGCTTGCGCGATGATATGCTCTTTTGTCGTATCGTAATAATTGAGTGTTTGACCTGGGTTGAATGACCCAGTCAATTTAATTCCTGTCTTTGTGACGATCTCCATTTGATCTCGGAGTTCAGGCTTTAACTTTAAGGCTTCTCCAAATAAACCTTCACATGTGTAACCGCCATAAATGTCTGCATGGTCGAATGTCGTGATGCCAAGCTCGAGACATTGTTCGATGAATGTGAGGCGTTCCTGTGGGGTCATGTCCCAATCAGCGAGACGCCACATTCCATGGACGATGCGTGAGAATGATAATTCTTCTGTCAAAGCGATGCGTTGCATAGTAACTCCTCCTTGGTTGTCAGTCGCTCTTCATTATACGTCTTACGAGAAAAGACGTCACTTGTCACCTACTCAAGCAGTTTTGGCGTCAAATGAGCTTGTATGCGCTATGATGAGAGGGAAGAGAAATAGGAAAGAGGCGTGACAGATGAGTGACTATGAACAATATGCGGACGTCACCTTCGAACAGGTGGGTGACTCGTTTCAGGTAGCCTCGATGCACCCAGATCTTCGATTACATGGAATTGGACGAAGTGCGGCCGTGTTTCGTTTAAAGGAAAAGGATCGTGTCATTAAAGTGTTCTTTCCAGGTTATGAACAAATCGCAACCGAAGAGGCAGCAATCTATGAAAAACTTAAGGGACTCCCTTACTTTCCGAAGTGCTATGATTCTGGTCCGTCATATTTAGTGATGGATTACATCGAAGGAAAGACGCTGTTTGAGTGTCTGACGGAAGGCGTCTGGATTGACCCTTCTTACATCGAGGTAGTGGATGAAGCGCTTCGACAGGCACGTTTACTAGGACTGACACCATCGGATGTCCACTTGCGTAATATCATTTTGACGCCAAACGGACAGATATTCTTGATTGATTTGGCACGCTTCAGACAAGGGCAACAAATCGATCATCAGTGGGAAGACTTGAAACGAATGTATCGATTATATCGCTATCGTTTCATGCCGAAACAATATGACGAGACATTACTGAATCGAATCGCTTACTTGTATCGCAGGTTCGTGAACGATCCGGATTCTTGAGCCGGGTCGTTTTTCTTTTACCGATTAGGGAACAGGAGTAACGTGTCCGAAATTGCAGAAGAAACGAAAGGGGAATGATGTATGGCTCATCGTATCTATGCGAACGAACTCGAAATGCTCCACGAATGTGTGGAAATGTGCAACTATTGTCTGGAATCTTGTTTAGAAGAAAAAGATGTACAGATGATGGTTGATTGTATCCGACTGGATCGGGAATGTGCCGCTGCCTGTGCGTTTCTTGCGGAAGCGATGACGCGTGATTCGGCATTCGTTCCTGAACTCGCGCGAGCGTGTGCAGTCATCTGTAAAGCATGCGCACAGGAGTGCGGGAAACATAAGCACGCACATTGCCAGGAATGCGCAAGAGTTTGTACAGAATGCGCCTCAATGTGTGACCGCTTGGCCGCATGATTTGAGTGACCGGTTGATGGGACCGGTCACTTTTTTCGTGTCTTTTGAAGAGGGGATTCGTATAATGAAAAAAACGAAAAGGTGGTATGGGGATGATTCGCAATTGTCGACGAGATGATCTTCAAATGATTTTACATATTTACAATGATGCGATTGTAAACAGTACGGCCGTCTATCACTATCAACCGGTGACACTCGAGAATCGAGTGGCATGGTATGAGGAGAAGAAAGAGCAAGATTGTCCAATCATCGTATGGGTAGAGGATGACGTCGTCATGGGGTTTGCGACGTTCGGTCCGTTCCGTCCGTGGCCAGCGTACCATTATACGGTTGAACATTCTGTATACGTGCATCCCGGTTACCGCGGGAAAGGCATTGGCAACAAACTGTTAAAAGAAATCATCCGTATCGCCGAAGTGAGAGGAATGAAAACGGTGATTGGTGGAATTGACGCATCGAACGTGACGAGTATCCGTGCGCATGAAAAAGTTGGATTCGTTCATTCCGGTACGATTCGAAATGCCGGATATAAATTCGGCAAATGGCTCGATTTATCGTTTTATCAACTTGATTTAGAAGGTCCTGCATCGCCTACCGAAGAGTGAACGGTCTAGAAAGATGGAGCCACCATACGATATACTGGAACGAGTGAATCGAATGGAGGAAATAGAATGACTGAGTACCCGAATTGCCCAAAATGCCAATCATCTTATGTGTACGAGGATGGCCCGTTGCTTGTATGCCCAGAATGTGCCTATGAATGGTCACCGAGTGAGGCGGCAGAAGCAGAAGCAGCGTCACAAATCAAAGATGCGAACGGAAACCCGCTTCAAGACGGAGACACTGTCACCGTGATCAAGGATTTGAAAGTGAAAGGAACCTCGCTTGTCGTCAAACAAGGAACGAAAGTGAAGGGGATTCGACTCGTGGAAGGTGACCATGATATCGACTGTAAAATCGAGGGACTTGGTGCGATGAAACTGAAGTCGGAGTTCGTGAAGAAAATCTAAAAAAGTGTTTCGGCGAGTTGCCGAAACACTTTTTGTATTACGAGAAGAACGGTTTGTACTCGCGACGTTCATGCATGATGGACACCCATTGGAGCGTCGTGAACTCTTCGAGTACCCATTCACCGTTGAATCGTCCGAGACCAGAGTTTTTCTCGCCCCCGAACGGCATGTGCGGTTCATCGTTGACCGACTGGTCGTTGATGTGAATCATGCCGGTTTCGACTTTTCGTGCAAAGTTGGTTGCACGATAAACCGAGCCGTGGACAGCACCGCTCAATCCATACGGTAATTCGTTCGAAAGACGGACAGCCTCTTCGTCATCTTTAAACGAAAGGATGACCGCGACAGGACCGAATATTTCGTTTTTCGCGAGCGGCATGTCATTCGTGACGCCACTGAGGACGGTCGGTTCGAGGACGTTGCCGTCCGCTGTCCCGCCAGTATGAACGGTCGCACCGGCATCAACCGTTTTCTCGATTTGGTCTAAGATGCGATCGACTTGATCGTGGTCGATGAGCGGGCCGACTTGCGTATCTTTTTCATTCGGGTTACCTGCTTTCAACTGTTTAACGCGCTCGACATAACGCTCCACGAACTCGTCATGAATCGATTCGGCGACGAGAATTCGGTTCGTCGACATACAGATTTGTCCTTGGTGGAAGAACTTGCTGTAGACGGCTGATTCGACGGCACGGTCGAGGTCGGCATCATCGAGAACGACAAACACGTTATTCCCACCGAGTTCAAGTGCTGTTTTCTTCAACAAACGACCTGCCTTTTCCGCAATCCCTTGTCCGACCTCGGTCGAACCTGTGAACGAGATGAGACGTGGGATTGGATGTTCGACAATCGCGTCCCCGATTTCAGACCCTCGTCCGACGACAACGTTGAGCACACCTTTCGGAAGTCCTGCTTCTTCGAAGAGGGATGCGAATAGGAGACCACCCGTGACCGGTGTCGCCGTGGCCGGTTTGACGACGGCCGTATTCCCCGTCGCGAGAGCTGTCACGATTGAACGAACAGCCAAGTGGAACGGGAAGTTCCATGGGCTGATGATGCCGATGACCCCAAGTGGTTTGCGGTATACCCGGTTCTCTTTATTCGGCACGATCGAAGGTTTGATGAGCCCGTCCATACGGAAAGGGAATGTTGCGGCTTCTTTGATGATGGCCATTGATGCGGCGAACTCACTCTCTGCTTTGATACGTGTACTACCGGACTCTTTCACGAGCCAGTCGACGATAAAGTCTTTGTTGTCCATCGTCAGCTGGGCAAACTTCTCAATCAACTCACGTCGTGCTTGTGGAAGCATGTCGGCCCAGTCCGCCTGAGACGCTTTGGCTGCTTCATAAGCACGATTCAAGTCCTCTTCATCCGCTGATTGAATCGAGAAGAGCGTCTCGTTCGAGAACGGATTGACGTTGTCGATCGACTTTTCACTTGATCCATTTACCCACTCACCATTGATGTACATGTTCGTAAAATTTGTATGCATATTTGAACACTCCTTTGTTTTTTCTTCACCATAAGAAGTATTCACTTGTTTTAGAAAAATAAACATATCAATGTATTGGATTTGGTAAACTTGAATCAAGTAAATTCAACAAGTTTAGGAGCAGACGATGAAAACTTGCTGTGTGAGTTTATTCCTCTTCGTGCCTTGGGCATTTTTTGTGGCGGCAATGGATTATGTATGGGGTTTTCCATTTGGATATTTGATTGTACCGGTGATCATTTGGTGGGTAACAAAACAATCTTTGAGGCATTTGCAAATACGCTTTGTATTAGCTTCCTTGCTTGGATCGTATGGTGTGTCGATTTATTTGGCCTACTTGTGGGGATACTTCTTCAAGCCGTTAACGCTCAGTGGGGTTGTTCACGCATGGTCGGTCGCGATATTGATTGGGGTACTCGTGATATTGATTAATTATGGAGCTCAAAAATCAAACGAGTCATCTAATAGACATTGAGAGGGGGATACGTCATATCTCCCTTTTTTGATGTTCGTTTCTACTTCCTGTACAGTTAGACGAAGAGAGGAGTTAGAAAGAAATATGAAACGTTATGAAGCGATTTTATTTGATATTGATGACACGCTACTAGATTTTAAACAAAGTGAACATGTTGCCTTGGAACAGTTACTTGCATCCTACAACGTCCGGATGACGGATGAGGTGAAGTCGCGCTATGTTGACATCAACACGGGCCTGTGGCGTGCGTTTGAGCGCGGCGAAGTGGACCGGGAAGAAGTGCTCATCGGTCGTCACACGAAACTGTTCGATTCGCTCGGTCTCACGGTGGACGGTCCGCAGGTCGAACAGCAGTATCGGGACTACTTACATGCAGGCGTACACATGATTGACGGTGCGTTAGAGATTGTCCAAACACTGAGCGCGCACTATCCACTCTATATCGTCACAAACGGTGTGACAGAGACGCAATTCAAACGGTTAGAGTCATCTGGACTATTGCCGTACTTCCAAGATGTCTTCGTATCGGATGCGACCGGCTCGCAAAAACCGATGAAACCGTTTTTCGACTACGTCTTCGACCGAATCCCGAATGTAGCGCCAGAGAAAGGTTTGATTATCGGTGACTCGGTCACGGCAGACATCGCCGGTGGGCGGATGTATGGTTTGGATACGTGCTGGTTCAATCCGAACGAAGTGGCTGCGACGATTGAGTCAACGTATGAGATTCGACATTTAAACGAGTTGAAATCGCTACTCTAAGTTCAAGCTGGATTGAGTGAATGAGTTGGCAAACGGTTCGGGAGTTGAGCGAGTATTTCCGGATAAAGCGTGACGTCTTGTAGACGGTCAAGCTTTATCCAACGATAAATCAGGTGATCTCCTTCAGGTCCATAAAAGTCTCCGTCTTGGAGCGGGAGGTCACCGTCTACATAAAAGTACAGTCCAATCTCATGAAACGGCTGATTGTTGTACGTAAATAAGTTCTCGTGCACGAAAGCGAACGTGGTATCAGTCACGTGCATGTTCAACTCTTCATGTAGCTCGCGTGCGAGGGCGGTTGCGGCTTCTTCACCGAGCGTGACGCGCCCCCCGGGTAATGCCCAAAAGTCATCTCGGATGTTTCGGTGAATCAATAAGTGACCGTCTTTCACAAAAATACCAGCAACGCGGTAATTGAAAACGCCGTGTTCAGTAGGAAATACGAGATCCATCTATATCACTTCCAATCATTGTAATCTGTTCTAGTATACCTGAAGGAGGGATCATATGTTTCAACCACATACGCAATATCGAGATGAAAATTTTCGTGACGTGACACTCCGTGACGAAGTGTTGTCACACGTCACGTTCGAGAACTGTCGCTTCACATACGTCGATGCGACGGAACTACAGACGGAACGCTGTCAGTTCATCAACTGCGACTTCACGGATTCAAAATGGAATGCGTCCCGTCATGTCGGGAGTTCATTTTTAAACTGTCAATTCCATGGTGCCAATTTGTTCATGAGTGAGTTTGAGCAATGTAAAATGACGGGATCTTCCTTTGAGGAGAGTCAGTTTGAAGGCGTCCGGGTAACGGAAGGGGATTGGTCATTCGTCAACCTTCGTCACGTGTCGCTCAAGAAGATGGATTGGTCCCACGTTCGTTTGGTCGAGGCGGACCTGTATGGAACGGACTTGACCGAAACGGTTTGGCATCAGGCGGACTTGTCACGGGCGACACTTCAACATGCGGTGTGCCGTGGCGCCGACTTCAGAGGAGCACTTGTCGACGGGGTTGATTTTTCGAACGTGACGTTACAACAAACAAAACTAGACGCGATGCAGGCGATTCAAGTCGCGCGCTCATTGGGGGCGATTGTAGAATGAAACCAGAACAAATCATTGAACAGTTGATTGCGTTCGCAAAAGAACGTGAACAGATTCGAACGGTCGTCTTGAACGGCTCACTCGTCAATCCGAATATCCAACCAGATCCATATCAGGATGTCGACCTTGCCTTTTATGTGGAAGACGTTCAAGCGGTTGCGATTGATCGTTCTTGGATTGACACGTTTGGAGAGGTCTTGATCATGCAGACACCTGAAACGACTGATTCCGGACGACATATAACGTTTTTAGTGCAATATGTGGACGGACATCGGATTGATTTGACGATTCGAAGTGTGGATCAACTTGAAACCATGCTTGAAGCCGACTCGCTCAGTCAAATCATCTTTGACCGAGATCATCATCCGGTCGTCACGCCGTCAGACATGTCGTATCGTGTGAAACGTCCGTCTGCTGACGAGTATGCGGCATGTTGGAATGAGTTTTGGTGGGTGTCACTTTATGTTGTCAAAGGAATCAAACGACACCAGGTGTTATACGCGCTCGACCACCTCGATATCATGCGGAATATGCTCCGTCAGATGATGGAGTGGAACATTGGCTATGCGACGGAATTCTCCGTGAATCTAGGGAAGTCCGGTGACGGGATCCGCGACCATTTGCCAGAAGAGTTATGGGAGATGCTCACGGCAACATACGCTTCAGCTGAGTTGAGTGCCATTGAAGATACACATGATCGATTACAATCACTCTTCTTCTTTTGCGCGCAACGCGTCGCCGAACAAGGCGATTTCGTGTTCCGAGAAGAAGAAGCAAGACGTGTTCGTTCCGCATGTGCAACACTTCGACATTCAAACGATTAATGACGGCGAGAGCCGGGAAACGCTCCTTATAGAGAAAGGAGCGTTTTTTCATGAATCCATACACGACATTTATTGCCCTACTTGTTGGAAGTCTGGTCCTCTTTGTCGGCATTCGTTTAAAGAAATGGCCGATTATTTTGGTTGCGATGCTTCCCCTTGGTCTCGTGGCATTTAATATGTTTTTACTCATCACGGGACGATAGGAAGATTTTCACTTGTCTTTTTGATAAATCGATTTGATGAAGAAGGCACTCGGTAACAAAATACCGATGGCGCCTTCGATGATAGCGAATAATCGGGTTAAACCGACCGGTAACAAATCACCAAAGCCAATCGAAAGTAAAGTGACACCGCTAAAATACAATAAATTTTCCCAAGTCGGTTCGACGGCATTCATGGATTCGAGTGAAGTCACGAGAATGACTGAATCACGAGACAGTGCATAATAAATCAATGTGAATCCTAACATGACACCGAATAGGCTGACGAACAACTGAGTGAACAATCTTCCATCAAATCCTGTTTGCTTGTACGTTCGACGTTTGAAAAACCAAAATACGTTCAAACTGATGAACAGTAAGGCAATCGTCAATAAAATGGTATTCAATCTCTACACATCCTTTTCAGTACGAACAGAGTCACTTACCCATTCCCGTAACGAAGAATAGGAAACGGAATCAGAAAAGGTTTGCAATTGATGAAAAGATTGATAGAATGTGGTCGAAGACGACTGAATTTCATAATGTTTGCCACTAGGGGAGTCGCGTCACGCGGCTGAGATGGACATGGTCCAGACCCTTCGAACCTGATCTAGTTCACGCTAGCGTAGGGAAGTGGGCGAGACGACTCATATGGCTTCACCTAGATATGATTGTTCGAGACGCCGCTTCCGTTATGGGAGGCGGCGTCTTTTTTATCAGTTTATAAGGGGGAGTTATTATGAAATTTACAGATCACTTACGTCAAGAGGCGGATGGATTGTTTGAAGCAAGCTTTCATCACCCATTTGTTCGTTCACTCGGAGAAGGGACGCTCGATGAGAAGAAATTCAGACATTACGTCATGCAAGACTCATACTATTTGAATCAGTTTTCAAAAGTGCAGGCCAAAGGGGCAACCCTCGCTCCGACGATGGAACTATCGAGCCGCTTTTTGACGCATGCGCTACACACGATTGAGGCGGAACTCTCCCTTCATCGAGAGTTCTTTACGATGCTGAACGTGACGGATGTCGAATTGGCGACATTTGAGCCAGCACCGACCGCTTATGCATATGCCCTTCATATGCAACAGGCAGGACCGACTCTCGGGGACGTATTGGCGTCAATCCTTCCGTGTTATTGGGTGTATTACGAGATTGGAGAACGTCTTAAAGACAAGCGTCCTGATCATCCGATTTATTCAGCTTGGATTGCGACGTATGGTTCGGAGTGGTTCCGTGAGCTGGTGGAAGAGCAAATTGATCGTTTGGATGAACTGGCTGGTCAAGCGACAGAAGAAGAGCGCGTGCGCTATACGAAACTATTCTTGAAGAGTTGCTATTACGAAGTCGCTTTTTGGGAAATGGCTTGGACGCTTGAGTCGTGGTCATTGTCGCAGGAGGTCAACCAATGAGACATGAGATTTGGAATGAGATTCGACAGCAGGCGCCATTGATTCACAATATCACGAACACGGTCGTGGCGAACTTTTCGGCGAATGGATTGCTCGCCATCGGCGCCTCTCCTGTCATGGCGGATGCAATCGAAGAAGTAGCGGAGATGACATTCGTGAGCGATGCGCTCGTACTTAACATCGGTACACTTGGAACGATGACGGAAGCGACGATGATTCGCGCAGGTCAGGCTGCGAACGAAGCGGGATGCCCGATTATACTCGACCCGGTCGGTGTCGGAGCGACGTCATTTCGACGAGATGTGGTCGAACGCATTTTGCGTCATGTTCGTGTATCGGTCATTCGAGGGAATGCAGGAGAGATTGCGACATTGATTGGCGTCGATTGGGCGGCTCGTGGTGTCGATGCTGGTGACGGTGCATGCGAGCCTCGACAATTGGCGCTTGAAGCAGCGAGACGATACGGATGTGTCGTGGCCGTGACTGGAAAAGAAGATATGGTAAGCGACGGGAACGTCGTTATGGAAATACATGGCGGGACGAAACGCATGACCGAGACGACCGGTACAGGATGTTTACTCAGTGCAGTGGTAGGGGCTTGCTTAGCAGTCGAAAAGAACACCCTTAAAGCGACGGTGACCGCCATGTCAGGCTACGCCTATTGCGGTGAGTTGGCGAGTGAACGGGCGGAAGGACCGGGAGACTTCCCGATTCACTTTTTAAATGCGCTCCATCAATTGGCACAGCATACCATCCCGACGAATCGAATTGAGGTGTCGACATCATGAGACCTCAAGTGTTGACGATTGCAGGATCTGACTCAGGAGGAGGGGCCGGTATTCAAGCCGATCTTAAAACGTTTCAAGAACTCGGTGTATTCGGGACGAGCGTGTTGACTGCGATTACCGCTCAAAACACACTTGGGGTCCATGGGATTGAAGCGATTTCCACGGAAATGATTAACCAACAAATTGAAGCGGTAGCGGATGATTTTAACATCACCGCCTGTAAAACCGGGATGTTGGTGGACGCTGAACGAATTGAAGCGGTAGCGAAGGGGCTCGAACGATACCATTTCGAACATGTAGTAGTCGATCCTGTCATGGTGGCGAAAGGTGGCGCCTCCTTGCTACAGGAAAGTGCAGTCGAAGCACTGCGCACGAAGCTGCTACCACAGGCGACCATCGTGACCCCAAATATTCCTGAAGCAGAAGTGCTGGCAGGAATGGAAATTCGAACCGAGGCAGACCGCATGAAAGCCGCACAGGCGATTCGAGCACTTGGTGTCGATACCGTCATTATCAAAGGTGGGCATACGGATGATGTGGAGGCCGTTGATTTGATTATGAGCGAGACTGAAACGTTCTGTGTAAAAGCGCCTAGAATCCAAACGAAAGATACGCACGGGACGGGATGTACGTTCTCTGCCGCATTGACGGCCGAACTAGCGTATGGGAAGACACTACGCCAAGCCGTCGTAGATGCGAAGCAGTTTATTCATCAGGCGATTGCACATGGATTATCGATTGGACAGGGGCATGGACCGACGAATCATTGGGGACATCGTTTAGCGAAAGAAGAGGTGATTACCGTTGACGTTCTGTACGAAACAAGCGCTCGCTAAGCAGCTTCGCCTTTACTTTGTGTGTGGAACGACGGACGCGTCCGATTTGGTGGCGACCGTCAAAACGGCACTTCGATGTGGTGTGACATGTTTTCAATTTCGCGAAAAAGGTAAAGATGCATTGTATGGAGATAAAAAAGAAGCGATGGCAAGGACGCTCCAACGTCTGTGTCGAGAAACGGGTGTTCCGTTCATCATCAATGACGACGTCGACTTGGCGCTCGCGATTGACGCGGATGGCATTCACGTCGGACAAGACGACTTACCTGCCAAACAGGTTCGAGAACGGCTAGGACCAGATAAATGGTTGGGGGTGTCTGTCCATACGATGGAGGAAGTCAGAACGGCTCTTCCATTTGCAGATTATGTCGGCATTGGTCCGATTCATGAGACGCAAAGTAAACTGGATGCAGGACATGTGCGTGGCACGGAACTGATTCAACAAGTTCGCCATCACTATCCACTGCTTCCGATTGTGGGGATCGGAGGTATTCGTCCAGAGCATGTGCCTTCAATCATTCGTGACGGGGCAGACGGCGTTGCCGTCATTTCTGCCATTGCTTCTGCACCGGATGTAGCAACGGCTACCCGGCGTTTCGCTTGTCTCTGAATTCATTTTTGAGGAGGAAGACAGATGAACGTATTTGTAATCGGTGCAAACGGTCAAATTGGCCATCAATTGGTGGAGAAGTTACACAAGGAAGGAAAGCATCACGTCACGGCGATGGTGCGTAAAGAAGAACAACTCGAGGATTTTAAGTCAAAAGGGTACAATGCGGTACTCGGTGACCTCGAAGGTTCAGTAGATGATTTGCAAAAAGCGATTGATGGAATGGATGTTATCGTATTCGCGGCAGGTTCTGGTGGAAGTACTGGAGCAGACAAGACACTCTTGATCGACCTAGACGGTGCAGCGAAGAGTATCGAAGCAGCACAAGCGAACGGGAACATCAAACACTTCGTCATGGTCAGTGCCTTGAAAGCGGAGGATCGCTCAGCTTGGCCAGATTCGATGAAGCCGTACTACGTAGCGAAGCATCATGCAGATCGTTTACTCGAACAGAGTGGACTCACGTACACGATTGTTCGTCCGGGTGCATTGACAGATGATGCGGGAACGGGCAAAGTGAACACGAAATTCGAGGGAAGTGGAGAGATTCCACGCGAAGACGTCGCATCATTCTTGGTGCATGTCCTTCATAACCATTCAAACGTGCAGAACAAAGCAATTGATTTGATCAAAGGGGATACCCCAATCGAAGAAACGCTATAAGTGTGTGACATCAAAAACGGGATGAGAAAATCATCCCGTTTTTTGTCGCGTTAAAGAGGGAAAAGAACGCAGGATAACGAAATAGAAGAATACGAACAGGTGAGGAGGTTCCGCATGACCGAGATGTTCATTTATCTGGCGGTCTATTTGTTGCCGTCATTTTTACTCGGCTTTTTAGCACTCGATGTCTTTCAACGAAATCCGAATAAAGTCGAGCATCGTTTGCTGAGCCTGTTTGTGTTCGGTTATTCAATGCTCTTCTTGGCTGAATTTGTCCGCCATCTATCGCCGATTGAATACAGTCCGGCACTCATTGCCTATTGGTTTGGGAACGCTGGGATTTTCATTTTTATCTTCTCTGTTCATTTCATATTAAGTATCACAGGCGTCGGCGCAAAGGCACCGAAGTGGTTGTATCCATGGGTCGTCTATTTACCATTGATTCCTGTTGTGTTGACGTATGTCCGTCAGGAGAATATCATCAACAGTCAACAGTTTGAACAAGTAGGCATTTGGATTTATCCTGAGTTCAACTCATCGTATTTAACTACGTTGACCGTCGGAAACATTTTTCATCTATTGATTATTGGTCTCATTTTTTATGCATTGAAGCGTGCGGAACGAAGAGAACACCAACGCGTATTGCGCATGCTTTTTTGGACTGCAAATGCCGTACTAATATGGGATATTGTATTCGGCTACTTTCAATTTCGTGGGTTGATCCCACCCTATTCATACATGTATGGGGGGCTTGTTTGGGCGGTAGCATTGGTCGTTGCGATGAATCGTTTAGACTTCTTAACCTCTTATGTAAAACGATATGGGACACTTTATAATTTAAATCCATCCGCCATCTTGTTGATTGACCCGGATGGGAGGGTGGAAAGTGCGAATCCGGCCGCACGCACGCTATTTCATACTGTCCGTGTCGTGAATGAACGGTTTATCGATTTGTTGCCAGAAAAGAAAAAAGCAGAGTGGATGGAACACTACAGCCAACATTTTCGGACACGTAAAAAGTTTATAGAGTTTGAAACGAAGATTATGACAAAGTCTGGGCAAGAGCTTTACGTCGTCATCGATGGTGATTTTGTCGATATCGACCGCACGATTCACGGGATGATTATCATTCGGGATGTCCACTCGTTTAAAGAGGCCGAGCAAACAATCCGATTCTTTGCCTATCATGACCCACTGACGAAGCTGGCGAACCGACGTGCATTTTATGAACGCGCAGACCAGGCGTTGCTTAGTTCCTCGATGCTGTCTTTATTGATTATTGATTTGGACGGTTTTAAAGCAGTCAATGATACGTACGGTCACCAGATTGGAGATTATTTCTTAACTCATTTGGGTGGATTGCTGGAAGCGTCGACACGAGACGTTGGCTTGGCCTCTCGTGTTGGCGGGGATGAGTTTTATATTTATTTAGTGGATTTAACAGAATCGGAAGTGCTTGCATTTATTCACGAACTTCAGATGACGTTAAATCAAAACCCTTACCACACGTCCGATGTGAAGATTCCAATCCGTGCGAGTATTGGGGTCAGTCATGCTCCCGACCAAGGAACAAATTTAGACACGTTGATCCATAAAGCGGATCAGGCGATGTATCAGATCAAGCAAGATGGAAAAAATGATTACGCCATCTATGACGAGGCGTTACATGGTCCGAAATAAAGGGAAAATAGTTGTGTTTGATTATGGAGAGGAGGATGCAACATGTCAGAAAGACCATTAGTAACGATGCGCGCCGAAGGAGAAGCCGGAGGCGTTAAGACGACTGTGCGTGTAGGCGATCACACCCCATTTATCGTGGATGAGCCAGAACGACTCGGTGGGACGAACAAGGGACCGAATCCACTCGAGTATCTTCTCGGTGCCCAGTCGTCCTGTACGACCATCATGATTGCCTATGCCGCCCAGGATTTGAACTTTGAGTATGAAGGGGTCGAGTTTGTAACAGAAGGGACGCTCGATCCTCGAGGATTCCAAGGGATGGAAGGTGTCCGAACTTACTTTGAGTCGACACATATGAAAATCGTATTGGATACGACCGAATCGGATGAGCGAATCGAAGCATTAAGGAAGGCTGTCGAGGCACGTTGTCCAATTCATAATCTCATGCATGCAGCAGACGTAGCGATGACGGCAGAATGGACTCGAAAATAAGGATGAGGGCAACCTCATCTTTTTTACATAGAAATCGTGAAAAGAGTACGGAGGGAAGACGAATGCATCACTGACCGATGACGCGTGAATGGGCATGTCAAATTCAAGAATGGACCTATGGAGCTCCTTATGACTTCTATAATCAATCGCCTTCTGAAGAGGGAATCGCCGAGTTGATGACGTATCAGGTGATTGTAGAGGAGCATGAGCTGATTGGATTTTATTGCATCGGTTCCCCGGCTCAAGTGCCCAATTCGACATATCCGTATTGTTTAGAATTTACGGATATCGGGTTGGGGATGCGACCTGATTTGACGGGGAAAGGATATGGAAAATCGTTTGTGACATACGTCATGGAGAGAGCGATGGAACGGGGCAAACCGCTTCGCTTGACGGTCGCCTCCTTCAACGAACGAGCGATTCATCTATACGAAACGGTTGGATTTCGTACCATCACATCATTCGAGCGAAATGTGATTCCGTTTCAAGTGATGGTACGCGATTAACCATATTTTTTCTGATGTGCCTTTTTACGTCGCAAATAATCCTCATCGGCACGAAGTTGATCCCAATATGTTTTGAAGATGCGGGCAGACTCTGCCTTCTCTTCGTCGATTTCGCGCTCATGGAGGTCACCGTCTTCTTTATATTTACGACCACCTTTATAATTGGCATAGCGTCGGGCTCGTGTGTAACCCATTTGGATGAACTTTCGGGACATGTCCATCCCGACGAAATCGTCGTTCGCGCGATACGCTTCAAACAATTCCATGATTTCTTCGGCAGATTGCTTCGCAATCTCAGGCGTCTTAAATCGCCAATGAGGCAAAATTTCACTTTTATACGGTTCGACGAGTAGCACACCTTGTTCGCCACGACCGACCCGGTACAGTTCGGGTTGTTTTCGGAAGTCGATTTCATCAAAATTTAAATCATAGTCAAATGGCATGTTCATTCCTCCTCGCCTAACGTTTCCCATTAGGTCGGTGGAGGAAACAACTTGAAGGAAAAGGATGGATTTATATGATCAAGATGGAGACAGAACGGTTGGTCTTAAGAGCATTTACGCTAGAGGACGCAGAGGATATGTATCATTATGCAAAAGATGAGCGAGTCGGACCGATGGCGGGTTGGGCACCTCATGAATCGATTGAAGAAACAAGGGACGTCATTCAACTGTTTATCGAGGAAGCAGATGTATGGGCCATCGTCTTGAAAGAGACCGGGCAAGTGATCGGTAGCATCGGGTTACACGACCGAAGACCAGACCCGTCGATTCAACATGATGCACAGCGTGAGATCGGTTATGTGCTCAGTCCAGATTATTGGGGAAATGGTTACGTGCCAGAAGCCGTTCAGGCGATGATCCGATTCGGATTTGAAGCGTTAGGGTTAGAACGGATTTGGTGCGGCTATTTCAGCTTCAATGACCAATCGCGACGCGTCGTTGAGAAGTGTGGGTTCACTTATGCGTTCACGAAAACACAAGAATTGACCCGGCTCGACGGACGAACGGTAGAAAACCTCGTCCATGTCCAATTAAATCCGACGTTCTCTACACATTGAAGCACGATTTCAATGTGTTTTTTCATGAAATCATAAAAATCCCTTGATATGTAACCGGTTACACATTAAGATGGTTTTGTAAGCGTTTCCAGAACGGAGGATGTCAAATGGCGACCATCAAGCAAGTAGCAAAACATGCGAACGTCTCAGTGGCGACCGTATCACGCGTTATGAATAAAAGCGGATATGTGAGCGAAGAGGCGAAAGAAGCGGTCGAAAAGGCGATTGCGGAACTGAATTACGCGCCGAACCGAGTTGCTCGTTCGCTCTATAAAAAATCGTCGAATTTGATTGGACTTATCATGCCAGATATCACGAACCCGTTCTTTCCACAGCTGGCTCGGGCGATTGAGGATGTCGCCAATCAACATGGGTATCAAGTCGTCTTATGTAACACGGATGAACAACTTGAAAAAGAACAGACGTATTTAGTCGCCTTGCAAACGATGCACGTCGATGGCCTGATTATTACAACAAATCATTCGCACAATCCGAATTATGAGACGTTGGATTTACCGATGGTCGCACTAGACCGAATCGTAAAAGCGGGGATCGACGCCGTTGTATCAGATGGATATGAGGGTGGAAAGTTGGCGGCCGACACGCTGTTACAACGTGGTGCGACACGACTGGCACACATTGCCGGACCGGATCATCTCAAAACGGTCAAACGCCGAACCGAAGGATTTGTCGAAGTAGCGGGAGAGAAGCTCGTCGGGATGACCGAGTCCACGTTCACGTTCAAAGACGCATTGAAAGCGTCCCAAGAGCTGTTCGACCATGCTTGGCCATTCGATGGCATTTTCGCAGCGAACGATGTGATTGCAGCCGCCGTATTACAGGAAGCAGTCCGTCGAGACATTCGTGTCCCAGAAGAGCTACAGGTCATCGGATATGACGGGATCGAATTAGGCGAGATGACGTCTCCGCCGCTGACGACCATCGTCCAGCCTATCTATGAGATGGGGCGAGTGGCGACAGAACGATTGCTCGATTTGATTGAGAAAAAAGACACGCGACCGAAAGAGATGTTATTACCGGTCACGTTACTTGAAAGACACACAACAAAGCGGAAGGAGAGATAAAGAATGAAACGCATTGTTGTCATTGGCAGTATATCGATGGATCTTGTCGTCACATCCGACAAACGGCCACAAGCCGGAGAAACGGTCATCGGTGAGTCGTTCCGCACCGTTCCAGGGGGAAAAGGTGCGAACCAAGCGGTCGCTGCCTCCAAATTAGGCGGCACTGTTCAGATGGTCGGTTGCGTGGGAAGTGATCCGTTCGGTCAACAGGTTGTTGAAAACTTCAAACGACACGATGTCGATGTCACGCATGTTCAGATCATACCGGAGGAAGTGACGGGTACGGCCCATATCGTATTAGCAGAAGGGGATAATTCGATTGTCGTCGTCCAATCGGCGAACAAACGAGTCGTTTTCACGGATGAGGAGCTCGAACATTTTCTCGACGAGCAGGCGTTCGTGCTCCTGCAACTCGAAATTCCAATCGAGACGGTAAAACAAGTGACCGCTTACTGTAAAGAGAAAGGGATTCCGGTGCTACTCAATCCGGCACCGTCTCAACCGCTTCCACCAGAAGTGATTGAGGACGTCACGTATTTAACGCCGAACGAACATGAATGCCGTGACTTATTCAACGGAATGTCCGTAGATGATGTTCTCAAACGTTATCCGAACAAGTTACTCGTCACGGAAGGCGTCCATGGCGTTCGATTCCATGACGGACGAGACGTCCGTCATGTGCCAGCCATCCGAGCAAACGTCGTCGACACAACAGGAGCAGGTGACACGTTCAACGGTGCACTCGCTGTCTCCCTCATCGAACAAGACGATTTGGAGACGGCCGTACGGTTTGCCGTAGTCGCATCCGGCATGAGTGTCGAAGACTTCGGTGCACAAGGTGGTATGCCGACACGACAAGATGTACAACAACGATTGGAGCGCGTGTGATGAAAAAACAAGGAATTTTGAATAGTCATTTAGCAAAAATCTTTGCCGACCTCGGGCATACGGATCGCGTCGTCATCGCCGATTGTGGGCTACCGATTCCAGACGGGGTCAAGCGGGTCGATCTTAGTCTCCGCATCGGGGAACCTTCCTTTCTTGAGGTGCTCGATGTCGTCGAATCGGATTTGGTCGTAGAGCGCATCACGATTGCTGAGGAAATCCTCACACACAATTCGACGATTGCGGATTCACTGAAAGAACGGTACACGAGCATCGACATGTGTTCGCATGAAGACTTCAAACGGGAGGTCGCAAAAGCGAAAGTGGTCATTCGAACTGGGGAAGCGACACCTTACGCCAACGTCATCTTACATGCCGGGGTCATTTTTTAAGGGGGGATTCGATGCATATTCAGTTGAAAGGCATCCATAAGTCGTTCGGGCCAGTCTCCGTCTTAAAAGGAGTCGATTTCGAACTGTTGCCTGGAGAGATTCATGCCCTTATGGGCGAGAACGGGGCCGGGAAGTCGACATTGATGAAGGTGATGACCGGTCTGTATGCACAGGATGAAGGCGAGATTCTCATCGACGGCGCGAAACGTCAATTCAAGCACCCAAAAGAAGCGGAGCAAGAAGGCATCGCCTTCATCCATCAGGAGCTCAACATCTTACCGGAGATGACGGTGACAGAAAATCTGTTTTTAGGTCGAGAACTGACGGGACCGTTCGGGATGGTCAAACAGCAGGAAATGACCAGACGTGCCCGAGAATACTTGGCTGAATTGAACGTGTTCATGGATGTCGATGAAGTGGCGCGCAATTTGTCGGTCGGTCAGCAACAGATGATTGAGATTGCCAAGGCGCTCATGACGGATGCGAAGGTCATCGTCATGGATGAACCGACAGCCGCCTTGACGGATCGTGAAATCCAGGCACTCTTCGCAGTGTCACGGGCCTTACGTGATCAAGGTGTGTCCATCATCTATATCTCACACCGAATGGAAGAAATTTTTGACTTATGTGATCGGATCACGGTACTTCGGGATGGACAATCCATTTCGACTCGCATGATTCAGGACACCTCATTTGAGGAAACGGTGCGCGATATGGTCGGTCGCGAGATTGGAGAACGCTATCCGACGCGTACCGCTACACTTGGGGACGTCGTGATCGAGGTGGATGATTTAATAGGTAACCGGTTCCACAACGTATCGTTCAACGTTCGTGCCGGAGAAATCGTTGGGTTTTCTGGATTGATGGGAGCGGGGCGTACCGAGGTGATGCGTGCGCTATTCGGAGCAGACACCCACAAAGGGGGGGGCATTAAACTGAATGGGAAACCGATTCGAATCAAGACCCCAGCCGACGCCATCAAGCACGGTATCGCGTTTTTGACAGAGGACCGAAAAGGAGAGGGCTTACTCCTCGATTTCTCGCTAAGAGAAAACCTGTCGCTCCCGACACTTGATAAACGAGCAAAAGGATCGGTCATCTCGAAGCAACAGGAGGAGACGTTCGCCGAGACATACTTACAAAAATTGCGGGTCAAACATCATTCGATGGAACAAAAAGTGAAGTCGCTGTCTGGTGGGAATCAACAGAAGGTTGTGCTCGGTAAATGGTTAGGTGTCGAACCGGACGTCTTGATTTTGGATGAACCAACCCGAGGCGTCGACGTCGGTGCTAAGAAAGAGATTTACAATATCATGAGCGATCTCGCGGAATCAGGTGTCGCCATCATCATGGTCTCTTCTGATTTACCGGAAGTGCTTGGGATGAGTGATCGGATCGTTGTCATGCGGGAAGGTGTCGTAACCGGAACGCTCACGAAAGAAGAGGCGACACAAGAAAAAGTAATGACGTATGCGACAGGAGGGCAATGATATGGAATTGAAAGCAACAACTTCGCTGAAGCGCCCGGGTCGACTCGGATGGGGACAAAAATTAGGACCGCTGTTCGGTCTACTCGTCATCGTCGTCGTCGTGACGGCGCTCGAACCAGGATTTTTATCATTAAATAATATCTTTAACGTACTCCGCCAAGTGTCGATCAATGCCTTGATTGCCTTCGGGATGACGTTTGTCATCCTGACAGGGGGCATCGATTTATCGGTCGGTTCGATTTTGGCGCTCGCTTCTGCACTGGTGGCAGGCATGATGGTGGACGGTCAACATGCGGTTATGGCCGTTGCACTCGGCTTGATTGCAGGTGCCGTTCTCGGAGCGTTCAACGGGGCGGTCATCACGTACGGAAAAGTGGCACCGTTCATCGCGACATTGGCTACGATGACCATTTATCGGGGATTGACGCTCGTCTATACGGACGGAAGACCGATTACGGGTCTCGGGAATTCCGGTTGGTTTGAGATGCTCGGACGTGGTTATTTCTGGATCATTCCGGTGCCGGCATTGACGATGCTACTCGCATTCGGTGTCCTTTACTTCATCTTGAAGAAGACGACATTTGGTCGTCATACGTATGCGATTGGTGGGAATGAAGAAGCGGCTAAATTGATGGGGATTGGCGTCAATAAAGTCAAAATCATGATTTATTCGCTATCCGGTATGCTTGCGGCACTCGCTGGCATCATCTTGACGTCACGTCTCAATTCCGCACAACCTACAGCAGGAACATCGTATGAACTCGATGCCATCGCAGCGGTCGTTCTCGGGGGAACGAGTCTTGCGGGTGGTCGCGGCTGGATTGTCGGGACGTTGATTGGGGCGTTGATCATCGGAACATTAAATAACGGATTGAACCTTCTTGGCGTATCATCATTCTTCCAACTCGTCGTAAAAGGTGCAGTTATATTGTTTGCAGTATTGCTTGATCGTCGGCAAAACGCGTAACACGCGAAAGGGGAAAACGGAACATGAAAAAATGGACAGCTTGGCTACTCGCACTGACAATGGTACTGATGGCAGCTTGCTCGACTGAACAACCGGGGTCATCGTCTGAAACGGAAACGAAAGATGGCGATTATGAAATCGGCTTATCGATCTCAACATTGAATAACCCGTTCTTCGTCGCACTGAAAGAAGGCGCAGAAGAACAGGCGAACGAAATGGATGCGACGTTGACGGTAGCGGATGCGCAAAACGACGCGGCGAAGCAAGTGAATGACGTCGAAGATATGATTCAAAAGGGGATGGATTTGATTCTCATCAACCCGACGGATTCAGAAGCGGTCGGCGCGGCAGTACAGGCAGCAAACGATGCGGGCATTCCCGTCATCACGGTAGACCGTAACGCTGAAACAGGGGACGTCGTCGCCCACGTGGCATCAGATAACGTCGCAGGTGGACAGTTGGCGGGTGACTACATGGTCGAACTCGTAGGCGAAGGGCAAAAAGTCGTCGAGCTCGAGGGGATTCCAGGAGCGTCTGCGACACGTGACCGCGGACAAGGATTCAACGAAGCCATCGATGGGAAATTGGAAGTCGTGGCAAAACAATCGGCAAACTTTGACCGTGCAGAAGGATTGACGGTCATGGAGAACATCTTACAGGACAATAAAGACATCGTCGCTGTATTCGCACATAACGATGAGATGGCACTCGGTGCCGTTCAAGCACTCGAAGCGGCTGGAATGAGTGACGTGAAAGTCATCGGATTCGATGCGACAGACGATGCCGTCAAAGCGGTCGAAGGTGGGACGATGGCAGCTACGGTTGCACAAAAGCCCGCTGAGATTGGGAAGTTGGGTGTAGAAGCTGCAATCAATCATCTGAAAGGTGAAACAGTGGAGGAAAACATTCCGGTCGAACTCGAATTAATCAAATAAGTAAGAAGAAACCTCACGATGCCTTGATTTCGGGTAGAGCTCGTGAGGTCATTTTTATTTATATGGGGAAATGAGAAATTGTGTATCGTTGTTCATAGGTTTTAAATAGCTTGCTGTATCACGACGAGTTGGTTCGGAAATGATATTAGTATCTGCACTAACTTGATGAATGACACAATCCTTTTGTTGAACATTTGTGATCATGAAAGCGTTAGTGTCTAAATCTTGTGTTTTTAGTTGATTATAAACTCTTTCAAGCATTGATTGTTTCGTTCCATCTCTGCTAGGCAATAAACGAATGAATTGTTTGGCATTCGAATTGTTCGAAAGTGGCCATAGTCTTTTTCCATCACCGCCAGATAATAATAGAATCTTCATCGAATGTCCTCTCTTGAAATAGAGTTTCTCATCTATTTCGCCAAACGTCGGACTATCCCTGTCTAATCAAAAAAGAGACAGCCGATTCCGGCTATCTCTTTACAATATAGGGCGAAGCAATGCGCGAACGGGACTTCCATCCCCTTCGACGATTGGGAGAGGGACGGCATTCAAATCGTAATCTCCCGGTAAGATATTGTCTAAAACGAGTCCTTCTAGGATATGCACACCATTTCGTGCTAACGCGTGATGGCCGCTCATCTCTTTACTGTCAATCGCATCAACGGACGGTAAGTCGAGTCCGATCAAGAAGATTCCGAGTTCTCCGAGACGATCGGCAAGAGCGGGTGTCAGTTCAGGAATCGTCTCTGGGAAGACGCTCTTATCGGACCAACCATCCGTTTTTAAGATGAGGCGTTCCACCCCAGTCAAATCGTGACCATCCAAATCAGATGCTTCAATCTTTGCCTTATGCGGTAGATGAATCACACGGGCTGGTCCGATATATACAGACGGATCGAGGTCGATCACGCGCTTCCCATGGTCGTCAAAATGAAACGGTGCATCGATGTGGGTCCCGAGATGTAAACTCAATGTCATCTTCCCGACATTGACCGAACCACTCTCTGCCATCGGCCACGCGATTTCATATGAAAATTTTGTATCTCCCGGCCATGTCGCAACATCGGCATGAAGTGGCTGTGATACATCAATCCAAGTCATTTTGTTCAGCTCCTCTTATAGTGATGTCCGGACCGTCCACAGTTCTGGGAAGAAGCGATGATCGAGCACGCGACGTAAGTAGTTCACGCCAGACGAACCACCTGTCCCCATCTTCTGTCCGATAATGCGTTCCACGGTGCTCATATGGTTAAAGCGCCACATCTGTTGCTGACTCCCGATATCGAGTAGCTTTTCACCGAGCTCATATAAGTCCCAATACGTGTCGACGTCTCGATAGACTTCGACCCATGCCTTCTCGACACTTTCATTCCATTCCCAATCCTGGGTGACATCACGTTCGAGCACGCTCGCATCAATCGATAGACCCCGACGATACATTTCGCGGACGGTCACATCGTAAATACTAGGAGCTTGTAGCGAGCTTTCGAGCAATGAATACAGTTTTTTATCGTGCGCGTAAACACTGAGCGTCCGTGCGTTTTTGAAGCCGAGCGCGAATTCGATTTGTCGGTTCTGGTAAGATTGAAAACCAGAGGACGAGCCGAGTTGGTCTCGGAACTCTAAATACTCGGCCGGCGTCAACGTCGCGAGAACGCCCCATGACTGGATGAGTTGTTGCTGAATCTTCGAGACGCGGGCGAGCATCTTGAACGAACGTTCGAGTTCGCCGTTCGTGATGGCCGTCGTGGCTGCTGTCAATTCATGCAAAATGAGTTTCATCCACAACTCGCTCGTCTGGTGGATGATGATGAACAGCATCTCATCATGATGGTCAGAAAGGCGATGTTGACTTGATAAAATCGAGTCGAGTTGGAGATAGTCCCCGTACGACATGTCTTTTGAGAAATCCGTTTGAATCGATTTTTCTACTTTATGTTCTGTGCGTTCACTCATGACAGTTCCCCCTTATGCGACCACTTCGCGGACGTTCTCGAACGCCTCATATTCTTTGTCGTCCATGATTTTCTTCAACGTCAAGATCACGTCATATACGTCGGTAAACGTATTATATAGGGCGACCGGTGCGAGACGGATGATATTCGGTGCGCGGAAGTCAGGGATGATGTGATGTTTCTTCAACGCTTTACAGATGCGTGCCGCTTCGGGATGCTCGAGGCTCAAATGAGCGCCGCGCTGTCGTGTGTCAGTCGGGCTACCGATGAAGAATCCGTGAGGTGCGAGCATCTCTTCGATCAAATCCATCATATACGTCGTGAGCGCGAGTGATTTTTGACGAATCGCTTCCATCCCGACCTCGTTGAACATCTCAAGCGCGCCAAGTTGAGGAGCAAGACTCATAACGTGTGGTGTTCCGATTTGGAACGCACCGGCATGTTCGGCCGGTGTCATCGTATGGTCCATATCGAACTGTTTATCTTTGCGCGAACCGAACCATCCGGCGAGTCCAGGTGTCGTGCCGAAGTGACGTTCATGAACGAATAAGCCCCCGACCGTTCCCGGACCCCCGTTCAAATGTTTATAGTTGCACCAGTATGCGAAGTCGACACCCCAGTCGTGGAAGTCATGAGGGATGCAGCCGACGGAGTGACAGGCATCGAAGCCGATCAAAATTCCACGCTCGTGTGCCGCTTTCGTTAGACGAGCCATATCTAAAATCTGACCACTCCGATAGAGGACGGTCGGTAATACGATGAGGGCGATTTCGTCAGTCATCGCGGCAATCAAGTCGTCTTCTGCTAAGAAGCGCCCATCTGGACTGTTGACTTGGACGAGGTGCTCTGATGGGTCGAGTCCACGAAGTTCGAGCTGACTCTTCAAGGCGTAAATATCAGACGGGAACGTGAGGGCGTCTGCCAAAATCTTCGTTCGTTTGCCTTCTGGTTTGAAAAACGAAGCGACAAGTTGATGCAAGTTCACGGTCGTCGAACCGGTGACCATTACTTCTTCCGACTTTCCACCGATGAGCGGCGCGTTCAATGCAGCCAGCTCTTCGGACAAGTTGAACCAAGGATGGCGACCGGACATCCAACCATCGATCCCGAGCTCTCTCCAGTCCGCGAGCGATTCAAGGAGCGTACGCTCGGCTCGTTTCGATAAGAGCCCGAGTGAATTCCCATCCATATAAATCCCGTCTTCCGGTAAGTAAAATTCTTCCCGATATGATGCGAGCGGGTCTTGTTTGTCTAGTTGTTGTGCGTAAGCACGTGTGAAATCGTTCATCTCCCCATAATCCCCCTTTAAAGCTTATACGTTGTCAAAATCGTAGCAATCGGACATAAGGAAGTCAACAAACAACGAGATGTCGGCGAGTCAAACTAAAAAACGCTCAAGGATCTTCCCGAGCGTTTAAAAATACAGCTTATTTTATTTTTCGTACGTTCTCTTGTCGGAGTAACTTAAATAATGTGAACACCATCAGCAGAAGAATAATCGTGAAGGGCAAGGCGGAAATCAACGACGCAGTTTGAAGTCCTTCTAAGCCACTCGCAAGCAACAAGACGGCAGCGATTCCTCCTAACAGAACTCCCCAAGCGATTCGAACGGGGAGGGGCGGATTCAAGCTACCGTTCGTCGTCATACTACTGATGATATAGGTGGCAGAATCGGCCGACGTGATCAAGAACGTCAAAATCAAGAGAATCGACAAGACGGACAGGATGAAACTGAATGGGAGCTCGGCAAACGTCACGAACAATGCGCTCGTCACGTCCGCATTGACGGCTTCAGCGATGGAAGTCCCTTCGAATAAATCTAGATGTAGGGCAGTGCCCCCGAATACGGCAATCCAAAGGAGCGCAATGAACGGAGGAACGATGAGGACACCGACGATGAATTCACGAATGGTACGTCCTCGTGAGACACGTGCGACGAACGCTCCGACAAATGGGGACCAGGCGATGGCCCATGCCCAATAAAAGATTGTCCAATCCCGGACCCACGTCCCTTGTTGATACGGTTGTAGACGAAGACTATAGCGAATGAAATTTTGTAAGTAGTCACCTAGACCGAGCGTCAAGGTTTCTAAAATGAAAATGGTAGGACCGGCAAAGAAGACGAAGACCATCAACACGAGTGCGGTACCTAAGTTGATGTTACTCAACCACTTGATGCCACGATCGAGCCCCGTCGTCGTCGATGTTAAAAAGAGAGCGGTCAAGACGACGATGATGGCGACTTGCATCCAAGCGGTGTTCGGGAGCCCGAACACACTGTTCAGTCCGCCATTGATTTGAAGAACACCTAAACCAAGCGACGTCGCGACACCCATGACGGTGGCAATGACCGCTAAAATATCAATCGTCTGGTTCAACGGTTGTTTGTACGGTCGTTCTTTTATAAGTGGTGACAGGCTAGTCGAGATGAGTCCATCCGCATTACGACGGAACTGGAAGTAGGCGATGATCAGTCCGACAATCGCAAAGACAGACCATTGACTGACACCCCAATGGAAGAACGAATAGGCCATCGCGAGGCGTGCCCCTTCGACTGTCAATGCCTCCGTATCCGCATAAGGTGGCGTAAAGAAATGGCTCATCGGCTCAGCAACACCCCAAAAGACGAGTCCGACACCGAATCCGGCGGAGAATAACATGCCGATCCAAGTAAAGAACGGATATTGAGGGCGATCGTCATCCTTCCCGAGACGGATTTTTCCGTATTTACTGAACGCTAAAAAGACTAAAAAGAGCACAAACAAGAATACGGAAAGTAAATAGAACCAACCGAACGAGCGAGTCGTAAAGTTAAAAATAGATCCTGCGATTGTAGCGAATGTCGTTGGTGCAATCGCTCCAAATAGAACGAGTAAGGCAATCAAACTTGCTGAAATGTAAAAGACGCGATTCAAACGTGGCTTTTGTGTAGAATCTTTCATAGATGTCCCCTTTCAAAAAAATTATGTAGCATTAATAAACGGTTCCCTAATCTCCACATTGCAAACAGGAGACGCATTTCATCGTGTTTTGTATAGTTGAATCGGGAAAAGAACCAAAGAGGAGGGAACGATATGAAATTGATTGCGATTGATTTAGACGGGACGCTGTTATCGCGCACAGGCGTGACTACAAAGGCAAACCAGGAGGCGATTCGTCGTCGGCAAGAACAGGGTGATATCGTCACGATTTGTTCAGGACGTTCGATTCATGATATCGAGGAGCTGTTGAAGCGAAGTGACCTCGTCTGTCCGATTTTGTCAGGTAACGGAGCAATCGGGTTCTATGAGAACGAGCGAATTTACTATCATGCGATGGATCAGACAATCGTAGATGAACTGTGGGAAATCGCTGATGCGGACGATGCGTACGTTGAATTTTATACGAATGCGGGAGTGAAGGTTCTCCGTTCAGGAAGCGATTTACTGAAGCGGGAACTCGATGAGGTGTTGCCACACGATCAATCGTTCACTCGCGAGTGGGCGGAACGTGAGATTGAAATTCAAAATGAGCAATTCGGTCTGACGTATATGGATTCGATGGCAGACATCGACTTTGCACGAGATGAAGTGTACAAAGTATTTGTTTATTCGTTCGATCGCCAAAAGCTACACCGGTTGCGTAAAATCTATGAACCGCGGAACGATATTTTGATTACGACAGCAGGGTGGACGAAAATTGAAATCGGACATCCTCATGCGAGTAAAGGTGCAGCATTGAAACAGTTAGCTGAGCATTATCAGATTCCGATGCGTGATGTCGTCGCCATCGGAGACAATCTGAATGATGTGTCGATGTTCGAAGTGGCAGAAACAAGGATTGCGATGGGGAATGCTGTGGATCCGTTAAAAGATTTAAGCACGCATATTACAAAGGATGTGGAAGAGGACGGGGTCGCTTACGCGCTGACGCATTATGTATAAAATGGATTATGGAGAAATCGTGAACGAGGATTGAATCTCACTTAAAACGGATATTGTATACATGTAACCATTCACTTTCTGAAATGAGTCGGGGAACGGGGAGGCACTTTCGTCACCTGTCGCTTATGGATGAAAGGGATGGGCAAAGTCCATATGAACGTGAATCGTGCATTCCAAACGATGATACGTCGGCCTCTGCTTGCCATCGGAGCAAGTATACCAGACAGACTTTTTGTATACGGAATTCCACATGATCCGCGTCAGAAGTGGACATCATAGGTGCCAAGTCCTCTCGTGCCCATTCGATCAAAATGTCTATGAGTCACCTATTTGATTTCATGTTTTCGAATGAAAAACAATTGGTGAACCAATGGACGATGAACGGATTGGAATGATGCGTCACGTTGGCTTGGACATCTCTAGTCGAACCAAATCATGGATGGGACGGTCAATCGAGCGAGGGCTTGGTTGGATGAAAGTCCGGGGACTAGAGAATCAAGAAAAGCGCCGAGTGAGGGCGCTTTTCTTGTGGTATCCTATTGAGTGAATGCAACCGATGGAGGGATCATATGCCAAAGCTATATTGGTTCGGAACGTTCCTTAGTGGAGTGATTCTTTTGACAACTGGAACGATGGAAGGCCTTTACCGCATACTCCCAATTGGGTTGATGGCTATCGCGGTCATCGGCTATTTCATACAGATTCGATTCGAGCAAGAGAAGCGGCGCCCTTGATTGGGTGCCGCTTCTCTATATTAGGTTATAAAGATTCGAGCAAACGTGTCATCACGTCATCGATTTCTTTTTGCAATGCATCAACTTGTCGTTGTAACGCCATCAATTCATCAAGGTCATCCAATTCATTCATCCGTTGGAGCAGTGCCCGATGTTCTGTCTCTAATTGGGTTAGGTGAGTTTCCTCATCAACCGTAGATGGAGCAGGTTTCGTCTGCTTCAGCGATTTTGATTGTTTGATGTGTTCCGTTTTAGGTTCATCTTTCGATTCCTGTCCACGTTTGTCGAGGGCATAGGCGACGTTACCTTCGAAACGTGTCATCGTCCCGTCGAGCCAATACGTGATAGGGAACAGCTTATTCAAGAAGTAGCGGTCATGGGAAACCGTAACGACCGTTCCAGGGAAACGTTCGAGTGCCTCTTCAAGTGCCTCTCTCGATTCGATATCGAGGTGGTTCGTCGGCTCATCTAGGACAAGGACATTGATTTCTTCATGGACGAGGATGGCAAGCATGAGTCGCATCTTCTCCCCGCCGCTCAAATTCGTGACCGGTTTAAACACACTCGCGCCGTAAAACAGAAATTGAGCGAGAAGGTGTCTCGCTTTGCCTTCATCGACTGCGATCCGGTCCCGAAACGCCTCGATTAAGCGATGAGATTCGTCGAATGTGATGTGTTGCGATAGATAGCCGATTTTGGCTTGGTCGGCTCGCCTTACGGTTCCGGCTTGCGGGATAACTTCACCGAGCAATATTTTCAAAAGCGAAGACTTTCCACTCCCGTTCGGTCCGACGATGGCGACGCGTTCCCCGTACCCTGTGTAGAAGTGCACGTCTTCAAATAGAGGACGATCATAGATAAGTGTCACGTCATTTACTTCGAAGACGTCGCGCCCGGTTCGCCCGTTCGTCGTGAACTGGATATTCGGTTGCTCGGCTTCGAGTTGTGGTCGCTTGATTCGTTCAATTCGTTCGAGAGCCTTTTCCATCGATTTGGCGCGACGATAGAACTTTTCATTCGGCGGATTGCCCTCGTTGGCCCATTGCCGCAACTGCCGGATCGTTTCCTTCATTTTTTTGATTTTCTTCTGTTGCTCCGTGTAAGCGTGAAACTGGTCAAGCAACTGTTTTTCTTTTTGGGCAACGAAGTCCGTATAATTCCCAGGATAACTCGTCAATTCTCCATCCTCGCACTCGACGATTCGTGTGGCGACCGCATCTAAGAAGACCCGGTCATGGGAGACGATGAGGAGCGCTGAATCGTAATCCTGTAAATAGGATTCGAGCCAAGTCATCGCTTCTAAATCTAGATGGTTCGTCGGTTCGTCCAAAATGAGTAGCTCTGGTTCCTGAAGGAGTGCTAAGGCGAGACCGATTTTTGTACGCTCGCCCCCGCTTAGCGTATCGAACGGTTGGTCCACGAATGAGGTCAATTTGAGTCCATCAATCATTGCGCTGATTTTTGACTCGTAGACATATCCACCCGCATGTTCGAATTGTTCTTGAATGGCACCGTATGATTCGAGAAGGCGTTCGAGCTGTTCGGACGTCGCCATCTCTTGCTCGAGGGAAGACATTTTTTCACTCAGGCGAGTCACTTCCTCAAAAGCAGTATAGAGGACGTCACGACCACTGCGTCCAGGGTAGTCAGGAAGCTGCACCAAATAGCCGATAGAGAGTCGTTGTCGGCGGTAAATCGTACCGGCGTCATGCTCTTCAGAGCCGACAAGGATTCGTAACAGCGTCGTTTTGCCACTGCCGTTTCGGCCGACAAGACCGACTCGTTCGTTTTCGTTCATGAATAAATTCGCATCTGTGAGAACGGCGTGCCCGCCGTATTGTTTTTGAATGTGTTGAAGATCGATCAACATAATAGGTTCCTCCTAAGGTTAGGGCCTATCAAAAAAACCGAACGCAAAGAAGCGCTCGGTTTAGAAAGAGAGAGGCGCTTTGTCGTATATTCAGCAATGTCTAAAAAAGGACAGACGGGTCCCTTGATTAAGCGACATCGTGAAAAATCGCACGCAAAATGTACAAATGTTCAGTTGTCCAATGCGTACGTCCGACAAATTTCACCTTTCTCCCTCCTTTCATTCATCTATATCTTGATTGTAAGCGTTTTTCATCTACCTGACAATGAAAATAGAGGAAATCGAAGCGAAGGCGTCGTATATAGTCGCCATTGAGGAGGCGAGAAAATGAGGAAAGAATGGCTAGGAGCACTCAGTTTGACCCTTGCGGCGAGTATATGGGGAGGAATGTATGTGGTCAGTAAATATGCACTCGCATATATTGAACCGTTCACGTTCGTCTGGTTACGATACGCTGTTGCATTTATGGTCTTATTCGTCGTTTGGTTTCGGTTTGGACGGGAATCGATTCGAAGGGCAGATTGGAAATGGATCGGACTTGTCGGTGTCATCGGATACGTCGCTTCGATTTCGTTTCAATTTATTGGAACGAAGCTATCGGATGCACATACTGGCTCCCTTGTGACCGCAGCGACACCAGCTTTCATGGTCTTATTTGCCCGAATCTTATTGAAAGAACGACTGACTCCTGTCAAGATTGGAGCGCTTGGGCTGGCAACGGTCGGTGTTCTCATCGTCGTCGGTTGGGAAGGGGAAGGGACGTATCGAGTAGGCAGTTTCATACTTGTTCTAGCTGCCGTGACGTGGGCACTCATGTCGATTTATGTGAAAATCGGGACACAGTCGTTGTCGACCTTGACGCTCACGACATTTTCGATCGGAGTCGCATGGTTATTGATGACGCCTTTGATGAGTGTGGAGGTCATGCAATCAGGGTGGCCAAAGTTAAATGGCGTCCTTTGGCTTAGTGTTCTCTATATCGGTGTCGTATCGACGGCAGGAGCGTTTTTCTTCTGGAACAAAGGACTCGAGTTGATGGATGCGAGTGTCGGGTCACTCTTTTTCTTCTTTCAACCCTTGGTTGGCGGGACACTCGGGTGGCTCGTTTTGAACGAAACGCTCCATCTTAACTTCTTTATCGGTGCCGGTTGTATCATGACGGCTGTGACGTGGTCGACGCTCGTGGAACGAAGACAACAACTGCCAATTTCAAACCGTCATCTGTAATGGCAAAGCGGTCGCCCTCATTTTGGAGGGTGACCGCTTTTGATTAAAATCCATGATGGTCGAGTTTGTCTTGTTCGCGCTTCATCTCGAGTTCAAGCCGTTGGATCGCGAGTTTCTCTTCTTCGATCTTCAATCGTCGTTCTTCGACACGTGCTTCTCTCGTTTTGATAATCGTATTGGCACCGACTGACGAGACGACAATCACCATAACCATGATGTAGAAAAAGAAATCCATATATAGCCCTCCTTCACTTGATTAGATTTGTGACAAGTCGTTGTGTCTCAAGGGCAACACGACCGTCTGTTGAAATCGCTGTATCATCGATGAGTGCGGAAATGAAGTGGTCAATCGCGCCTTGGAAACCACGTTGCACGAGTGTCGTGTCCCATGAACCGAACGTTTCGACTTCATGCCGACCTTGCTTGAAACGATGTAGCGTGACCATCTCTTCGATGGACAATCGTTCCCCATCCCGTACGATCGAGACGTGCTCATGGTTCACTCCTGCTGAACGGTGCATCGATGTCGTGTGCATTCCGTGCTCATCTTGCCACACGTGGCGGGCGAATCGAAGCTCATGCTTGTCATTGACGTCGACGTGACCCGAGACGAGTATGAGCTCATTACCAGCGAGGAAACGTAGCGTATCAATGACATGTAAGTAATCATCGAGTAAGGTGAAGGTCGCATCCTTAGGGCCGACGTCATTCTCGCGATGTTTTACCACATCAATCATGTGAGCAGAGGACTCGTTTTGTAGACGCATATACATCGGAGCGAAACGTCGATTGAACCCGACCATCAATTTACGCCCAAGACGTTCGGCTTGAATGACGAGCTGCTCCGCTTCCTCGATTGTTGCGGCGAGGGGCTTATCAACATAAACATCGACGCCGTGTTCTAATAAATACGATACGATGTCATAATGAGTTTCCGTTGAACTATGTACGAACGCTGCATCGATGGATGAGGCGAGTTCATTCAACGTGTCGAAAGAGGTCATTCGATACGTTTGGCAAATCATGTCTCGCTTAGATGTGTTCGGGGAAAAGGCACCGACTACCTCGATTCGGGGATGAATCGAAAGGATGGGTAAATACGCTTTTTGAGCGATATTTCCAAGTCCGACAATACCGATTTTTGGTTTTTGCATCCCATTCACTCCTTTGGTTCATCATATCAAAAAACCGGACAACGAATGTGTCCGGTTCAAGAATTAAAGACTAGCACTTAAGACGATTTCACCTTGTGGCGTCTCATTTCCGCGATTCGGT
The DNA here is from genome assembly GCF_027161185.1 of Exiguobacterium sp. KJ 601. GTDB lineage: Bacteria > Bacillota > Bacilli > Exiguobacteriales > Exiguobacteriaceae > Exiguobacterium > Exiguobacterium profundum. The sequence goes on from NZ_JADHZG010000001.1 coordinate 77,318, forward strand.
TCTTTGGTGACGGCGACGGTATCCCAGTCGACGTCGACTTCATCCGAGTCGAGTGTGTAGATGACCGTCCCGTTCCCTTTATCATCGGTGACGAAAGCGCCGGTCGGAATCGGGGAACCATCTTTTAAGAGCCATACTTGATACACCTCATTGGCATCGAGTGAGGCTAGGCCGTTCGTTTGGACGATCAGTTGTGTCGTTCCGTCCTGCTCTGCAAGATAAGCGGTTCCTTCAGACTCACCTTCAAGTGGGATTGATTCGGTCAGTGTGATGCCAGGGGCATCAGGCTGATTGGTAAGCAAATATCCATTCCCGATTAAGGAGAGGAGGAGTGCCGCTGCTAAAGCGACCATTCCCCAGACCGGTACGTTCCGTTTCTTCTTCTGTTTGAACGGTGTCGCCGGTGGAACTGATGCAGAAGTGTCGGTTATTATGACGGGTTCATTGTCTCCTTCTTCTTCGAATACACGATCGAGGACACGTGCTTTCATGCCTCGGGGTGGCTCAGTCGGAGTAGACAAGAACGCGACGCCACCGACAAGAGCTTCAAGTTGTTCGAGCTCTTCTTGACAGTCTTTACACGTTGCCAGATGTTGTTCAAATTTCATTCGTTCTTCTTCCGTTAAATGTTGGTTGAAGTAGTCAATCAATTGGTCGCATGCGTTCATTGTTCTACCTCCTTTCCGATGAATTCATGGGATAACTGTTTCCTCAGTTGCCTTAGCGCCAGTCGAATCCTTCCTTTTACCGTTCCGAGCGGGATGCCGCATGCATCAGCAATTTTTTGCTGGCTCAATCCTTGAAAATACATGAGTCGAACGACCTGCTGTTGTTCGGCTGGTAATGTGGCCATGGCTGTCTCGATTTGGGCGCGCTCTTCTTGCCACTCGACTTCTTTCTCGACGGACGGTGAGTCGGAAGGGATGGCCTCAGCGTAAGATTCATCTAATTGTAAATCCGGTTTACGCTTCCGAATTAAATCAATGGCCACATGACGGCTCATTGTGAAGAGCCAAGAACGAAATTTTCCTTTTGACTCATCGTAAACGCCTCCGCCACGCCAGAGCTTGATGAATACTTCTTGCATGGCTTCTTCGGCCAAATCACGATCTTTTGTCAGTTGTAGGACAAATGCGTATAAAATGCGTTCGTATCGATCATACAATATTTCGAGCGCTTCTTTGTCCTTTTTCCTGACACGCTCATATAACTCTAAGTCAGTCATAACATACTCCTTTGCGCAGAAGGGATGTCCCTTGTATTGATCTAACGTATAAAATCGAAAAATGGATGCCTATTTTGTGTGACTATTTATTGAACATGTCACTGCTTGATCCGGAAGCTTCGAATAGATGAATAATCTTAATTTCTCTGAAAGCTGGTACGTGATGAAGCTTAGTCCAATCGCCGTCATCAGCATCAAGCCAATCGCAGTTAAGGGAGAGCTCATCGTCGTCCATAAGAAGTATGTGCGAATGCCAAAAAGAAAAGCAAATACAATAAAAAATCCGGTAATCAAGCTACTCATTTGGCAATAAGCTCGAGAGATTCGTGAAATCATAAGATGCCTCCTTTGTTTCATTGTACTATAGGAGGAAGAGAAAACGATAAGGAGACGATATCATGAAGCGATTTACGAATGAGGGACACATCCTCATATGTTTTGATTTTGATGAGACCTACTTTCCTCATGCATGTACACCGGAACAATTGGCATCCGTTCGTCGGCTCGAAGATTTTTTGGAACAATATTCCCATCGATTGTCAACGATGTGGGTGACAGGTAGTTCACTCAAATCGCTACGTGAAAAAGTTGAACAGGCAAACCTTCGCTTTTGGCCTCACCGTATCGCTTCAAGTTTAGGTACGGAATTGTATCATATTGACGTAGACGGAACGTTTTCTTTAGAAGAATCCTATCAAGCGTTATTCCCGAGTGATTTTATATCTCGTGTGGAACGTGTTGCGTCACAGATTGAACAGATGCGGATTGAACTAGAAGCGCAACCGGGTTTTGGGACGAGTCCTTGGATCCGTAGCTATTACATCCGTGACCAAATCGGGTCTTGGAGCGAAACGCTTCGCATGCTAGCTGATCAAGAAGGGATTGCTGTCAACATCAGCCAATGCAATCCGCAAGCGGGTGATCCGATGGATGCATGGGATATTGATTTTTATCCAATGCATGCCGGAAAAGAATCGAGTGTTCGATATGTATGCACCACTGCTTCCTTCTTACGCAAAGAAACATATGCGTTCGGCGACAGTGGGAATGACCTTGGGATGTTAGCGCATGTAGGGAAAGGCTATTTAGTGGGCAATGCGACCGAACAGGCAAAACAGATGTATCCGGAGATGACAACAAAACCTTATGCAGAAGGGATTTTAGAAGTATTGGAATCTGATTTGTCCTCTTTCATATAGTGCATGATTTCCTCTAATGAACGGATGAGGGTCGCACGAATCGTTTCGGAATGTGGATTGAAGTGAAGACGTTGTTGCCAAATCCGACAAAATAAATCGGTCAAGGCCGCCTCTGCAGTTGCAGGATGGTCATTCAGATGAAGCGCATATCGATAAAGTAGTTTTTCATAGCGTGAGTATAAATGTTCTAAGGCTTGGCGATTTTTAAGACGAACTTGATCGACCAGGCGTTCATCGAGTGTAGGAAGCATATGCAACTCCTTTCGTATGGAATGAAGGTTTCAACGATAAAAGAATCAGGAACTTTACTCAGATAAAGCATCCTTTCTGTTCTTTCACTCATTTGCTCCCATTTAAACCAAGGAATATGAAGAATTGCGGTCGAATATGCATGCCCCTCAACGATTCAAAAAGTGTGATAACAATTCGGACAAGTTTGTGCGTCTCCCGGCGCGCGTTTGAATGATGTTTTACACTTCGGACAAGTGACGGTTTCGCTCTGTTGATTAAACAAACTGCCACGATTGAATAAAATGTTGCGAAGGTTTGGTAACGCGAGCGCAGCGAAAATCATTGCCCCGAATAAAAAGGCAGCCAAGATCAGTAATAATACATAAGTCATCGGTTTTTTCCTCTCTCATTTGATTTCCTTCATCATAATCGAAATTTGAATCAGCGAACAGCTTATCAATAGAAATGAGAACAAATGTTCTGTATAATGAAGACAAAGGAGGGAAAACAGGATGAGAGAAGAATTGTTACGATGGATGCGTTCGGGACAAGTCACAGAAATGGTGTATGTCGATCGACATGGGACATTTTCAGAGCGGCGGGTCAAACTGATTAAAGTGCAAGGGGAGTACGTGGTGGCATGGGATTTGAATAAACAAGCGAGACGAACGTTTCGAATCGAGCAAGTTCTTGCCTGTCTTCCCATCAACGGACGATTTAGAAAGCGAAAGGCGGAGATTGGATGATTGCCTTACCAACGTTAGCAGCGCCAGCTAAAAGGGCACTAGTCGCTAAAGGAATCGAGTCTCTGCATGAATTGTGTCCCTATACACGCCGTGAGGTTGCGAGTTGGCATGGAATCGGACCGAATGCCCTTTTTGTCCTTGAGGCGGAGCTACTAAAACACAATTTAGCATTCAAAATGGAGGAACCTAGTACGTGAGTGAAACGTCTAGGTTTTTTTTGTGAAGTGATTGCTTTCCTTTGAAAACGGGAAGTAATATATTTGTCATCTCAATTGCCGTTAAAATCTAGTAACATGACGATAAGGTTTTATGAACCTAGCGACACCCATGAGAAAGGACGTACACAGCATGAGAACGAAACGTTTATCCGCCATTTTACAAAATGAGATGGATGACATTTTTGATCCATGGGTGACCGGAGTCGAAACCGATTCCAGGAAGGTCAGTTCAGGGAATGTCTTTATTTGCATTCGCGGCTATACGGTTGACGGTCATAAGTTCGCAGAAGACGCCGTCGCCAACGGTGCGAGTGCGGTCATCTCAGAATATCCACTCGATCTCGATGTACCGAATGTGGTTGTTGCCGATACGAAACAGACGGCAGGAGCGGTTGCGAGTGTATTTTATGATCACCCCTCTCATCGGATGCGTATATACGGTGTGACAGGAACGAATGGAAAAACTACGACAGCGACATTGACTTATGACTTGTTGCGTCTTTCAGGACGTCGTGCCGGAATCGTTAGTACGATTGGCGCGCGTTTTCATAATCAAACGGTTGAGACAGCCAATACGACACCAGAAGCCGTCGTCTTACATCGCATCTTAGCAGAGATGGTCGATGCAGGCGTCACGGATTGCGTACTCGAGGTATCATCGCATGCCTTAATGGAAGGTCGCGTAGCGGGAATACACTTTCATGCTGCTGCGTTTACGAATTTGACGCATGATCATTTAGACTATCATCGTTCGATGGATGAGTATGCCCGGGCCAAAGCGCGATTGTTTGAACAGGTGGAAGTGACGAACGGTGAGGCGATTGTGTTAAATGCGGAAGATCCGGCTAGTCATGTCATGGCTGAGTTTGCGCCGACACGTCAAGCCATTATGTATAGTACAAAAGAGGAAATCGAAGCCGACATCCAAGTGATTTGGCGTGAAGAGACGGTACTCGTCAGGATGAAGGAGTTCAAGCTCGAAGTGCCCGTTCGGTTCATGGGGGCGTTCAATGCGGCGAACTTAGCAGCGGCAATCGGACTTGTGTCGACTTCCGATATGGCGCTACGGACCATTGTTTCAAATGTTCCAGGACTCACCTTGCCAAAAGGGCGGTTGGAACGTTTAGCTACAGAGGATGCTGAGATTTATATCGACTATGCCCACACACCAGACGGGCTAGAGAAATGTTTGTCTACATTGCAACAAGATAACCGTGCACTTGTCGTCGTGTTAAGTGCGGCAGGAGACCGTGATCCTACGAAACGTCAAGATATGGGACGTATCGCAAGTCGCTATTCGAATGAGGTGATTGTCACCGTACATGATGTCCGCATGGAAGACCCAAAACAAATCATTCGTGATTTAGTAAAAGGTATCCAACCGGATGTGAAGTATGTGACGTTTGAAGCAAGGGAAGAGGCCCTTCGACATGCGGCCACGCAAGCGTTAGAAGGAAAGCGTGTCGTGGTCGTCGGAAAAGGACATGACCACATTGAACGAATCGGTCGACAGTCGATTCCATTTAATGAATCAAACATTTTATTGGAAGAATTGAAAAAACGAAAAGGCCAAGAGCCCGCCGTTTAACAAAACGATGACGTTTGTCATCGTTTTTTAATGTGTGAAGAATGTGAAGGAAGGTAATACCTAGTAATGTAGTAGAATTGAAGGAGGAGAATAGACATGTCAGTTTTGTACAAAGAATTTACAAATGATGAAGAAGTCGTTACCGCCGTTCAATCGATGAAAACAAATGGGATTGATGAATCCAACATCTACGTCATCACACATGACGATGATCGGAGTAAACGTGTCGCGGATAATGCCGATGCGAACACCGTCTCGGCAAGTGACGTCGGTTTGGGGACAGCCGCCAAAAATGTGTTCCGCAAAAAAGGAGACGAACTGCGAGCCGATTTTCAAGAGCTCGGCTTCACAAAAGAAGAATCAGAGCGTCTCGAAGAGAAGTTAGATCAAGGCAAAGTACTCGTCGTCGTGAAAGACGCACCTGCCGGATTCACTATCTGATTCCACACCATGGAGAATAGAGAGGAAAGAGGCTGAATCGTGAATGATTCAGCCTCTTTTGATGGGCTTAGCGAAGACGGACGACGGTGCGACCACTCAATTCACCACGCATCATCGCTTCGGCGTGGCGAGGGACGTCGTGTAACGGAATCTCATGGATCATCTCATTGAGAACTTTCGGATCGATGAGTTCTTCGAGACGTTCCCATGCGTTCGTACGACGAACCATGGGTTGCATGACCGAATCGATGCCGATGAGCTTCACGCCGCGTAAAATAAACGGATAGACGCTCGTTGGCAACTCTGCGCCTCCGACGAGACCGCATGCGGCGACAGCACCTTCATATCGTATCTGGCTCAAGATGTTGGCGAGTGTATTTCCACCGACCGAATCGATAGCGGCATCGAAACGTTGCTTGGCGAGGGGACGGGCAGGGCCTTCTAATTCGCTTCGATCGATGATCGTCTCGACACCGAGTGAGCGTAAGTATGGTGAATCTGTTTTGCCGGTGGAGGCGACGACATGGTAGCCGAGACGACGAAGCAACGTAATCGCGAAGCTTCCAACACCACCTGTCGCGCCTGTGACAAGTACTTCTTCACCCGGACGCACACCTGCGTGTTCGAGTGCATCAATGGAAAGCATGGCGGTAAGTCCTGGTGTTCCGATGGCGATTGCATCTCGCATGCTCATTCCTTTCGGTAACTTCACGAGCCATTTCCCCGGTACTTGCGCATACTGGCTAAATCCACCGAAGTGCCGTTCCCCAATCCCGAAACCAGTGGCGATTACCTCGTCGCCAACTTTGATGTCGAGGTGGTCTGATTCGACGACAGTTCCAACGAATTCGCATCCCGGAATGAACGGATAGCGATTGACGATTTTACCAGAAGTCGTTAATCCGAGCGCGTCTTTATAGTTCAACGCAGAGTAGTGAACTTCCACTAACACATTTCCGTCCTCTTCTTTCGGAAGGACGTCGGCGTTCACTTCTTTTACTTCGGCATGAAGGCGTTCCTCGTGTTGGTCTAGCACGAGTGCTTGGAATGATTCATTCATCTGCTTAACCTCTTTTCCTATAGATGTCCTCACTCTAACAGTCTTTCCCTGGCAAAATGAAATATATGCACGAATCTTTAGGGGGAAACGTGTAGAGAGTGGTACAATAAAGGGGATTCAAATTGCGTAAGGAGGAATGTAGTATGCGGCACGATGACTATGAGTTTGACGATGTAGAAGTAGAAGAAGGCGAATTGTTCAACGTATACGATATTCTCCCACCAGACGGGACGATCCTGGAGATGGCGACAGCTGAGGAAATGGTTCGAGCGGCCGAATTAGAAGCGAAGCATCATGCGCTCCAACGGCTCCAAGATTCAAACTTCCAGTTAACCGGCGTGTCGTTCAAAGAACTTCTGACAGAATTTGAACAGTATGAGCAAGAGTCAATGGAGTTCTGGACAGGTGTTTATAACCGATTACGCATTCCTTGGGCGTGGACGATTCGAATCGATGTGGCCAATGGTCCGATTCACGTCGTGAACGATCGCGATATCTTTATCGATGAAGACGACTTCGAAGAATATGATGTTGATGATTTATTAGAGGAATACGAAGAAGATTGAATCAAAAACGTCTTTCCCTCATTCAGATGGGAAAGACGTTTTTTTGTCGTGGAGCAGGTCGTGACGGATTCGGCTGAGTTCAGTCGCCCCAAATAATAATCCGACACTACATAAAATTGAAACACCACTCACCATCGCCCCGACGACAGCGGTATCACCAATCATTGTGAACGACATTGTGACGCTAAACAGTCCAAATAGCAGTAATCCTCCAGCAATGGTTTTCATAAAATTCACCCTTTCACGTATCTATGCATGTAGTGTAGACGGTTTGACGAGAGAAGGGTGTTTCTTTTTTTGACCTGGTAAATTATTTAATCAAGTCGTAAATCGAATAGGTCTTGCCATTTTCTAGAGGACGGTCAATCAACTGTTCAGCAAATATACGAGCGACCGTTTCAGAAGAACGGAGTCGTCCTTCTGTTTCGTATGCACGGAATTGTTCAAGGTCAGCGAACGCCTCTTTCGAGGAAGAACGAATCTCCGCCTGCATCGACGTATCCATCACACCTGGATTGAATAGAGCTGCACGATGTGAGGTTCCTTCTAGCTCTAGTGCAAGCGTCTCCGTGAAATGATTGAGTCCTGCTTTCGTGCCACAATATGCGCTCCAACCTGAGATCGGACGTTTGGCCGCGCCAGAGGTCACATGAATCAAATCGGTCGGCTTGTTGAAAGCGAGGACCGCATTCGCCAATAGCATCGGCGCAAGCAGGTTGGCGTGGACATGAGCGGTCACTTTCTCACCATCTAATTGTCCGACACGATGAATCGGTTCAATCCACGCTGCATTTTGAACGAGCAAAACCGAATCAGCCCGCTCTAGAAACGGTGTGATCTCCCGAATGACTGCATCAATCCCCGAGACGTTTGATAGGTCGACTGATCGTTGCTGATACGTAACGTCTTCCGCCTGTGAGCGAGAGAGCCCGACCACCTCGTAATCTCTAGCTTGTAGTTCCTGAGCGATGGAACGGCCGAGACCACGAGATGCGCCTGTGATGAGAGCAAGTTTCATATACATTCCTCCTATTCGTGAATCGTTTTCCGAAAACCGTAGAACGGACGAAACCGTAATTTCTCGTAATATGTGTGGGAATTTTGACTTGCGAGCATCTCAAGCCGTGTGTCTGGATAAAGTGTATGGACGTGTTGGAGTAACTGTTCGCCAAGACCACGTCTACGATATGTAGAAGCGACCAACAGTTCACAAACATACAAACTGACTGTCGTATCAGTCAATCCGCGCAAATAAGCGACAATCTTTCCATTTTCAGACTCCATCACATAGGTGACGTTTGATTGACGCCATGCCTCACGGGTCAACGCGTCACGTTCTACCAATTGGCTCCAACCTTCATCGCGATTAAGTTGTTGAATCGAGTCAAAGTCTGATTCCATATAAGTACGAATGTTCATTCAATCCGTTCTCCAATCTGCATTTCAATCTGTTTCATGACGTCGAACGCCCCATCTGATTGATTTGAACAAATGACCGAGATGGTATCGATTTCTGGATAGTAACCAGAATGGAAACTGACACCAGGGTCATAGCCCATCACGTGATATTTATAGACATCTCCCGATGCGTGATGTTGAATCCAAAGTCCGTATCCATAACTCCCGCCGCGGTCATTAACCGTCACGTGTGGTGTCAAAAGAAGCGACGTAGAAGCGGTATCAAGAAGCTGATGTGAAAACAGCGATTTCCAAAATTTAGTCATGTCTTGAGCGGTCACATACGCGCCACCATCTGCTCCTCCTTTGATTGGAATCGCATATTGGTTTGTACGCCATGTGCCGTCCGAGTGGTCAATATAACCGAGTGCTGTTCTAGAAGGCAAGGCATCGAGTGAAAAGTATCCAGAATCAATCATACCAGCAGGATGAAAAATCGATTGTTCGACATAGTCGGTGAAAGATTGCCCGGTCACATCTTCTACAATCAACCCTAACAGAATATATCCTGCATTATTGTAGGAGAATCGAGAACCCGGTTCGTCTTTCATAGATTTTTGTTGAAACAACGGTAAAAAATCACGTAACTGTTGAAGCCGATACATCGGGATATCACGCCATAGCGCTTCAAAGTCATCAGAGACGGATTCATCAAAATAGTCAGGGATTCCTGATGTGTGCGTCAACAACTGATGTACGGTGACGTTTGGTGACAGATGAGTTAAGGCAAATGTTTGAAATGAGTCAAGCGAGGTGGAAAAGGATAGTTTCCCTTGCTCGACTAACTGGCAAATCGCGATTGCTGTAAACAGCTTGCAACCGGACGCAATTCCGAACCGTGTCATCACGTCATGTTGAATCAGTTCTGAGCGATTCGCATAGCCGTAAGACTGGTGGATTGATCCATTTCGATTGGTGAGCAAATAGACACCCGAAAATGTCTCGTCAATCGATGGATGTGTGAAATGTGGCATGAGAAACCTCCATGTATTGAGTGATTCAATAAGTCGACTATATCATGTCCATCACAATCTCTCTAAAATTTACTCAATTTTCAAAAAAACATTTACCAAATAACAGGAATTGAGACAGGTGTCTGACCTCGAACGTGGTACGATATGGGCGAACAGAGAGGAAGTGGATTCAATGACGTTATTCTTCTGGGGGATACTCGTTGGATTTTTAATTGCCTTGTGGCTATATAAACGTCCACAGCCACATTCACAGTCTCTTTCGTTTATGCATTTCGGGAATCAAACGAAAGATGTCATTTACATTTTTGAAACGAAACCGACGTGGCGTTTCCGATACATCAGTCCTTCTTTAGATTTATATCTCGGAGACGGGACGGTGATGCAAAGTTATTCAGATGCACAAGAGTGTTTTCGGAGAATCCACCCGGACGATCGGCGACTATTACTCGATAAAGTGGCGGGACGCGTCAATTATGAAAAAGCGATTCTTCAACGATGGCGCACGAATGACGGCGCTTACGTATGGTTCGAGGAATATACGACACCAATCTATGAGAATGGTGAAATCGTAGCGGTTCAAGGTGTGATTCGGAACATCGAAGCAGCCATGACCGAGCGTGAACGTCTCATGTATGAAAGTCGCCACGATAGCTTGACCGGTGTCTTCAATCGTCGGGCGTTTGAAGAAACGATTGCTCAAGCAAGAAATGCGTGTGACGTCGGAATCATCGTGCTGGATGTGAACGATTTGAAAGTCGTAAACGACATGGAAGGACATTCTGCTGGTGACGATTTGTTGAAACGGGTCGGGATGATTCTTCAGGGAATTGAATCATCCGTGTATCGTTTAGGGGGAGATGAGTTCGTCTTGTTTCTAGAGATGATGCCCCGCGACGCATGTGAACGAATGGTTCGTCAAATCGAAGCGGCTTGTCAAAAAGAATCGATTTCTGTCGCCATCGGGTTGGCGTGGGCATCATGTCCGGAAACGATTGAGGCGCTTTGGCAACGTGCGGACGATGCCATGTATGAACGGAAGCGACAACAAAAAGTAGACCTCCTTGACGTGTAAGTTCAAGGAGGTCTATTGGTTTAGCTGCTTTGTTCTTTTACATCGGACGGCTCTTCACCCAAATTGTTTAGATAGCGTTCATAACGAGAAATACCATAGCGGTAAGATGCCCAGATGAGCCCGGACGTTATGACGACAAGTCCCACTGTCAGTGGAGCAAACCATCCGGAAACGATGCCGTTCGCATAAGCGAGTCCGATTGGCGAGAATACAAGGTAAACGAAAATCATCGAAGCGACGAGCAAAATGGATGTCGAAAGGGCATGACGCCATGGTTTGACTCTCCCTAGTTCGATTCGGATCGGATTCGCTTGAAGCATTGGTCGCACACGCGCAAATACGAGCATGATCCCCGTCTCGATGACGAAGAGGATTCCGTAAATATGGATAAAGTTGATGCCGATTTCGACGCCGAACCATTGTTTCGTCCCCCATACGAGGAAATAGTAAGCGATGACGTGGAAAAAGACGACGGTCTTCGCGGCGATTGGCGGCACACGTTTAACAAGCATCCCGATTAAAACGATGACGAGAATCGGGATGTTGAAAAAACCGGTGAAGCGACGAATCAAGTCCCACAAGCCATCTGGCGCATACATAAGATTCGGGGCGACAAAGAACGAGACGAGTGCAACGAACGTCCCGAACCATTTGCTGACGCGAATCAAATCTTGGTCAGAAGCATCCGGTTTAAACTTCGGTTTGTAAATGTCGAGTACGAAGAGCGTCGCGATACTATTCAAGAGCGAGTTGAACGAGCTGAATACGGCACCGAGCAAGACGGCGAGGAAAAAGCCCATGAGCCACATCGGTAACAGCTCGGCAATCAAACTCGGATAAGCGAGGTCTGCCTTCTCGACGTTCGACCCGTACAAGTGAAACGCGATGACGCCAGGTAACAACATGAAGATTGGAACGAGTAATTTCAAGTAGCCGGTAAAGAGAACGCCTTTTTGTCCTTCCGCTAAGTTTTTTGCACCGAGGGCCCGTTGAATCACGTATTGATTCAGTGCCCAATAGAACAAGTTCGCAAAAATCATTCCGGTGAAAATGGAGAGAAACGGGACCGAGTCGTTAGCGGAACCGATGGCGTTCAACTTTTCGGGATTCGTCGTCGCAATCGTCTTCATCCCGTCCAATAAATTCCCGTCCCCTAGTGCGAGAAAGCCTAGTGTCGGAACGAGGAATCCAATGATGATGAGTCCGATCCCGTTCAACGTGTCCGATACGGCAACGGCACGAAGACCTCCGAAGATGGCATAAATCGCCCCGATAATCCCAATGAACCAAACGACGAGCCAAAGGGACTGCTCAAAGCTGATGCTGAGAAGGGCCGGCACATCGAACAGTTGCAGGACGGCTAATCCACCCGAGTACAGCATCGATGGAATCGTCACGCACATATAGCCGAGTAGAAATAACAAGACAGTCAATCGACGAACGTCCTCGTCATAGCGTTGACTTAAAAATTCAGGAATGGTCGAAATTCCGATGCCAAGAAAACGTGGCAACAAAAAGAGCGCCATGATGATGGCAGCGATACCGGCCGTCACTTCCCATGCCATCGCTGACATGTTGCCGGCGAACGATTGGCCATTTAAGCCAATCAATTGTTCCGCTGACAAGTTGGTCAACAGGAGCGATCCCGCGATGAAGACACCCGTTAAACCGCGACCAGCCAAGAAGTAATCGTCGGCGCTTTCGACTTTTCCTCTCGTCATGCGATACGAGACGTAAGCGACGAGCGCCATGAACAGGGCGCCGGTCACGAGTATGTAGAGTACTTGTTGAAATGTCATGAAATCCCCTCATTCCTTACTTATGTTTTATATGTATTTGTAGGAAATACCCTAAATCATAAGAAGGTAGTCCTATTGTTTTGATCGAATTATGCAGAAACCATAAACTTGGGGACGATTGCGTACTTGTCGTAAGGGAGTAGAAAATCGATGAGGATGGATGGAGCGATGGGAGGGACCTCGTGAAGAAGTGGATGATTGGAATGATATCTGTTGCAGTGATAGCAGGTTATATCATGTTTAGCGAAATGCTGAAGGAAGAAAACACGAGTGATTTGGCTGTGACCGAAAGCTTCCGACACATAGACGATTTAGCTACACGCTCGCCGATTGTCATCGTCGGCAAAGTGAGCAGTGCTCCCAAACCGTTTACACATCAATCGGTCACATTCTTTGAATCACACATTCAAGTGCAGCGTGTCTATCGAGACGTGAATGGTCAACTGAAGTCAGCCGATACGATCACCCTTTTACAAAATGATATGGAAGAAGACCCGCTCGTCAAACGAGACGAGACCGTTTTACTGTATTTACAAAGATATGAAGGACCCGTGATGGAGAACGCATATCGGATTGTCGGTCTACAACAAGGACATTTCAAAGTGAATCGGACGGGGACTCTAACTTCGGTAGGAGAATCCAATCTTTATCAAAAAAGCGGGCTCAGTGCGGACTTGAGCAAACTAGAGGCATTATTGAAAGACCATCCTTATGTGGCAGAAAAAAACGATGTAATGACGGATGAGGAAATCGAGGCTTTTAATGAAAATGAAGAGCGTTTGTTTGAGGAGTCTCAACAACATGACGAGTAAAAGCGGCGCTGACAACATCAGCACCGCTTTTTATAATCGGATTTTCTTTCGAATGTCATAAAAACTGGAGCATGGACGTCGCAACCGTGAAGTAGATGATGAGCCCTAGATTGTCCATCAATGTCGTGATGAACGGTCCAGAGGCAACAGCGGGGTCTAACTTCAGGCGATTGATGAGAAGCGGGACAATCGTTCCAATCATCGTAGCGACACTGAGTGCAGCAAAGATAGAAACTCCGACAATGAAGCCAATCAGCATATTGTCGTATAGCAGCGTGATGACGCCAAAAATGACAATCATACACGCAATCCCTAAGATGATGCCGGTTCCGAGTTCGCGTCGAATCATCTTCATAACGTTCTTTCGATTGATGGTCCCGAGTGCAATTGAGCGCACAGCGACGACGAGTGATTGCGTGGCTGCGTTCCCGGCAGAGCCCATGACAAGTGGCATGAAGACAGCGAGAAGCACAATCGTTTCAAGGGTGTCTTCGAAACCGCCAATCGTCGAAGCTGTAATCATGCCGAGAAACATGAGGCTGACAATCCAAGGGGCACGTTTTTTCGCTGCTTCAAGCGGGCTCATGTTGATATCAGACGAACCCTTTGTCGCGGAGAGTTCTTCAAAGTCTTCGGTCGTTTCGCGCTCGATGACGTCTAATACATCATCGACCGTGATGATGCCAAGTAGCTTTTGCTGATCATCGATAACGGGAAGGGCCAACAAATCGTACTTCTGGACAATCCTGGCCAAGTCTTCCTGGTCGGTCATGACGTTTGCCGAGATGACGCGGAACCCCATGATGTCTTCAATTTTCGCCTCGAGTGGTGCGACAATCAAATCACGTAAGGAGACAACACCAACCAGTTGGTGCGCTTGGTCGACCACATATAGGTAATAAATCGTTTCGGCATCTGGTCCGAGTTCACGCAACTCTTCAAGGGTCAGTCCGACCGTCTTATCAGCTTGAAGGACGACGAACTCGGTCGTCATGAGCGATCCAGCCGTTTCCTCCGGATATTGCATCAAGTCTTTGACTTCTTTTTCCTCGATATCATCCATCTGCTCAAATAGCGTGTCCATGAACGCATCGGGTAGTTCCCGCATCAAGTCGGCCGCGTTGTCCGAATACATTTCATTCAAGATTCGGACGGCATACGGTTGGGGTGTTTCTTGGATGAATGTACATTGCTCTTCTAACGTCAGCTTTTCAAATAGATCGGTGAATACCTCGGGGGAGATGGTTCGATACACGAACGACCGCTCATCTTGAGTCAGTTCGATAAAATGATCCGCCTGTTCACCCGGGTGGAGGGAGAGAAAGAGGTCTTGAAAATCGACCGGGTCTCCCTTTTGAATCAATGTGCGAAGTGCTGCTTCATGTTCGTTGTATTCCGTTTCTTCAATTTTCATATGCTCACATCCTGATCTCTCACGTTTTCAATTTATTTTACGGTGAATTAAAAAAGTTTCTGCTTTTTTTAGGGCGATGCTATACATCAGCCATACATCTTATTTCCCCTTGTCATCGTCCTGATTTCTGGGGCATTGTTTGTTCATTCACATGAGTGAACATTTATTCATATCGATGCGGAATCGGCAACAGATGGACTGTCGGATTAGATATTCGCAAATTTGGTAAAGTGATAAGGTAAGGGTAGTCACACACCCGAATCACAAGGAGGAAGCGAGATGATCTCAATGACGAATCAACCGATTTCACAAGATACGACGCTGAAACATCCGATTCATGTGTATTCAGAAATTGGAGAATTAAAAACGGTATTACTGAAGCGACCGGGTCGGGAGTTAGAGAACCTTACCCCGGAATATTTAGAGCGCCTCTTGTTCGATGATATTCCCCATTTACCGGTCATTCAAAAAGAGCACGATTATTTTGCGAGTGCGCTTCAAAATCGTGGTGTGGAAGTCCTTTATCTCGAGAAACTGATGGCTGAGACATTGTCACTCCCTGGTGTGCGCGAAAAGTTTGTTGCGGATATCTTATCGGAGTCAAAATCAAATATCAACGGTTCTTACGAAACATTAAAAGAGTATTTGCTCGATTTTGATAATGAAATGTTGATTGAGACGGTGATGGCCGGTATCCGTAAATCGGAAATCAAGCCGGAAAAACGTCGACATCTGCATGAAATGATTGAAGATACGTACCCCTTCTTTTTAGATCCAATGCCAAACCTCTACTTTACACGAGACCCGGCCGCTGCAATCGGTCACGGACTCTCCATCAACCGCATGAAAGAACCGGCACGCCGCCGCGAATCACTCTTCACGCAATACATTATGCGCTATCACCCACGCTTTGCGAAACATGATGTTCCCATCTGGTCGGACCGAGATTATCGGTTTGCGATGGAAGGGGGAGACGAACTCGTCTTGTCGAAAGAAGTCGTCGCCATCGGCATCTCGGAACGAACAACCGCGCAAGGCATCGAACGTGTCGCCCTCAACCTACTCAAGCATGGAGACAGCTTCAAAAAAGTCATCGCCATCGAAATTCCAAAATCACGCGCCTTCATGCACCTTGATACCGTCTTCACGATGGTCGATCATGATAAATTTACCATCCATCCGTTCATTCAAGGACCGGAAGGGAAGATGAACATTTTCGAACTCACGCTAAACGCGGAAGGTGAACTTCAGATTGCCCAGCACTCGGATTTGTTGAAGGTGTTAAAAGATGTCCTCGGCTTACAAGAGGCGACGTTGATCCCTTGTGGCGGTGGGGATCCGATTGCGGCAGCCCGCGAACAGTGGAATGATGGATCGAACACGCTCGCCATCGCGCCGGGTGTCGTGGTCACGTATGACCGAAACTATGTCTCGAATGAGTTACTTCGTAAAGAAGGCGTCGAAGTGATCGAAATCATGTCGAGCGAACTATCACGCGGACGTGGGGGTCCACGTTGCATGAGCTGTCCGATTATCCGCCAAGACATCTAAATGTGATAAGGAGGAAGCAGTATGTCTACAACGTTCAATTTTGATTTGAAAGGTCGTCATTTTTTATCGCTAAACGAGTTTTCGGGTGAAGAAATCAACTATTTGATCGATTTGTCTGCTGCATTCAAACGTCAGAAAAAACAAGGTGTTCCACATCGGATTTGTGAAGGTAAAAACATTGCCTTACTCTTTGAAAAACCATCGACACGGACGCGTTGCGCGTTCACGGTCGCTGCCATCGATTTAGGGATGCACCCTGAATATTTAGGCAAGAATGATATTCAATTCGGGAAGAAGGAATCGGTACGTGATACCGCGATCGTCCTCGGGCGCATGTTTGACGGCATTCAGTTCCGTGGCTTCGCTCATGAGACGGTCGAAGGTCTTGCAAAAGACGCCGGCGTACCGGTGTGGAACGGTTTGACCGACTTGTATCATCCAACCCAAATCTTGGCCGACTTTTTGACGGTAAAAGAGCAAAAAGGAGAACTTGCCGGAATTAAATTTGTGTACGTAGGTGACGGACGGAACAACATGGGAAACACGTTGTTGATCGGTGGTGCAAAAGTTGGGATGGATATGCGAATCTGTGCGCCGAAATCGCTCTGGCCATCTGACGAGATCGTGAACTATGCGAAGTCGGTCGCCATTGAAACAGGTGCTGTGATCACCTTGACGGAGAGCATTGAGAAAGCGATGGATCAAGCGGACGTCGTCTACACGGATGTCTGGGTATCGATGGGCGAGGAAGCGGCGTTCGCAGAACGAATCGAACTGTTGCGACCGTATCAAGTGAACATGGACATGCTTCAAAAGAGTGGCAATCCAGACATCATGTTCTTACATTGCCTCCCTGCCTTCCACGACTTAGAAACGGAAGTCGGTCGAGCGATTCACGAACAGTACGGTTTGACGGAAATGGAAGTGACCGATGAAGTGTTCCGCAGTCGTCATTCGTTCGTATTTGATGAGGCAGAAAACCGGATGCATACCATCAAGGCGGTGATGGCGGCGACGCTCACGGAGACACGCGAATGGCTTGATCGTTGACGAGGAGGGGATCCCCCCTCCTGCTTTAAAATAAGCGAAAGGGATGAGTAGAATGTCTACGAAGTTGGAGCATGACTCAGGTGGTTCGGCTGGAGTACATCCTGACAAGCAAGATAAGCGGTTAGGTCTCGGAGCGTTGACGGCACTTGTCGTCGGATCGATGATTGGTGGTGGCGCCTTTAACTTGGCTGCCGATTTGGCGCAAGGTGCGAATGCGGGGGCCATTCTCATCGGGTGGGTGATTACAGGGATCGGGATTATTGCGCTCGGTCTTAGCTTTCAAAATCTGACGATGCGCCGTCCTGATCTCGATGGTGGTGTATATAGCTATGCACGGGCAGGCTTTGGGTCGTTCGTCGGATTTAACTCGGCCTGGGGATATTGGTTGTCTGCCTGGCTCGGGAATGTAGCGTATGCCACACTGCTATTCAGTTCGGTCGGTTATTTCTTCCCGATTTTTGAAGGGGGACAGAATATCGCGTCGATCATTGGCGCATCAATTATGCTGTGGCTCGTGCATACCCTCATCTTACGTGGGGTACATGAGGCGTCGATGATCAACATCGTCACGACGATTGCCAAGCTCGTCCCAATTTTTGCATTCATTACGATTACCTTGTTCTTCTTTAATCTCGAAAACTTCACCTTCGATTTTTGGGGACAAGGCGGTTTCTCGTGGGGAAGTGTGCGTGATCAAGTCGTTTCGACGATGCTCGTGACACTTTGGGTCTTTATCGGTGTGGAAGGAGCCGTCGTTCTTTCTGGTCGTGCTCGGAAACGTTCGGACGTCGGGAAAGCAACCGTTATTGGGCTACTTGGAACGCTCGTCATTTATTTGCTCATTTCCATCATGTCGCTCGGACTCATGACACCGGAAAACGTGGCGAACGCCTCGCAACCCGCGATGGCATATTTGCTCGAGTCGGCCGTCGGTCCGTGGGGTGCGATGCTCATCAACGGAGGGCTCGTCATCTCTGTCCTTGGCGCATGGCTCGGTTGGACGCTTTTAGCAGCTGAGATTCCATTCGTTGCCGCCAAAGATGGGGTCTTCCCGAAATGGTTCACGAAAGAGAATCAAAATCAGGCTCCCGTCAACGCCCTTTGGCTGACGAACGGATTGATTCAGCTCTTCCTCTTCACATTCTTGATTTCAGATGCCGCATATAATTTTGCTTTTTCTCTCGCTTCGAGTGCGATTTTGATCCCATACGTGTTCTCGGCCTTTTATCAAGTGAAAGTGGCGAAGAACGGAATCGGATATAGTACCGGTGAACGAAAAACACGCGATTTAGCAATTGGATTGGTCGCCTCTGTTTATGGACTATGGCTCATTTACGCCGCTGGAATCGATTATTTACTTCTCACTACACTTTTATATGCACCCGGAACCCTTCTCTACATGAAGGCGCAACGTGAAAATGGCATCAAGTCACTCACTAAAACGGAATGGATGGTCGCCGGTGTGTTGACCGCACTCGCCATCTTCGCAGTCGTACGCATACTATCGGGTAATATTTCAGTCATCTGATCGGGGGTATGGATATGGAGAAAAAACGAGTGGTCATCGCTTTAGGCGGGAATGCGATTCAACAAGGGAAAGATGCGACAGCCGAAGCACAAATACAGGCGGTTGAGGCAACGGCGGAATCTCTCGCTGCACTCATCGCGGAAGGAGTCGAGGTCATCATCACGCATGGGAACGGTCCGCAAGTGGGAAACCTGATGTTGCAACAAGCCGCATCAGACAGTTCGGCCACACCGGCGATGCCGCTTGATGTCTGTGGTGCGATGACGCAAGGGATGATTGGATACTGGTTCGAGAATGCACTAACCAAAGCGCTTCGTGCACGTGGTCTTGATCAGCATGTGGCCTCTCTCGTGACACGAAGTATTGTCGATCCGAACGATAGTGCGTTTCATCATCCGACCAAGCCGATCGGTCCGTTTTATACGGAAGAAGAGGCACTCCATCTCGAACGGACGACAGGTTACGTCTTCAAAGAAGATGCAGGACGTGGGTATCGTCGTGTGGTGCCGAGTCCAATCCCTATGAAAATCGCCGAACACGCCGTCATTCGAACACTCGTTGAAGCGGGGCACATCGTCGTCGCTTCTGGTGGCGGTGGCATTCCCGTCATGGAGACAATGGACGGATACGTCGGCATCGAGGCGGTCATCGATAAAGATTTCGCGGCTGCGAAACTGGCTGACCTCGTCAACGCAGACGTGTTGCTCATTTTGACGGCTGTCGAACATGTGTATGTCAATTTTGGGAAGCCGGACGAGATGGCACTTCAAGAAACGTCGAAAGAACAGATGGAGACGTATATCGCTGAAGGGCAGTTCGCGCCAGGCAGTATGTTGCCGAAAGTAAGAGCGGCGCTGCAGTTTGCCGAATCCGGTACGAACCGTGTCGCCATCATCACGTCGCTCGATCAGGCTGTAGCCGCCATTGATGGAGAAGCGGGCACACGTGTCCGTCTGGCCCCATCACTCCAACAATAAGAATGTGTCGCAGACGTGAAGCGTTTGCGACTTTTTTTGTTTTCTGCCCGGGTTCAAGGGGAAGGAAGGTTGTATGCCAAAAATGAGATTGCTATCATATTCAGTGTAAACGTTTGCACTAATTTCAGGAAGGAAGTGACGGAGAGCGGAAACGCTCGAATGTATGCGCCTATTCGAAGAAAATCATGTGTACCAGTCGTGGATGAGACCAAAAGCAAGAGAAGGGGCAATCGTACAAGGAAGCTGTTATCGCTTCACCGTATTGACGAGTCAGTTGATTCGAATGGAATATGCGGAGGACGGTGTCTTTGAAGACCGCGCCACCCAAGTGGCGTGGAATCGGGAATTTGACGTTCCACAATTCCGAGTGATTGAAGATGAGACAGAACTCCAAATCATCACCGAACATGTCCATTTGTATTATACGAAAGGTCCGTTCGCGCCGAACACGCTCTACGTGGACGTGAAAGGGAACTTTAGCACGTATTATAGCCGCTACATGTTCAACGGTCCAGAGCGGACGCTGAAAGGGACGGCGCGGACACTCGACCATGTGGACGGGGCGACGGAGTTAGAAGAAGGGATCCTCTCCAAACAAGGATATGCGATCATTGATGATTCATCCTCGTTTTTGATGACAGATGATCGCTTCGTCGAGCCGCGACGAAAAGGGATCCATGACATTTACTACTTCGGATATGGTCATGACTATAAACAGGCACTTCGAGACTTTTACACGTTGACGGGTCCGACACCGATGCTCCCTCGTAAAGCGCTCGGGAACTGGTGGAGCCGCTACTGGCGATACGACGAAAAAGAGTATAAGGCGTTAATGCGCCGTTTCAAGTCAGAAGATGTCCCGTTCTCGGTCAGTGTCATCGATATGGACTGGCACGTGACGGACATCCCCGAAGAGTACGGGAGTGGTTGGACGGGCTATTCGTGGAACAAAAACTTGTTTCCCGAACCGAAGCGTTTCCTTAACTGGTTAAAGGATGAGGGAATGATGGTGACGTTGAACCTGCATCCCGCGGACGGTGTCCGTGCGTTTGAAGATCAGTACGTGGCGATGGCCGAGGCCATGGGCGTCGAACCGGAATCGGGGGACCGAATCCCATTCGATTTTTCAGACAAACGATTCATTCAAGCATATTTTGAGCAGATGCACCATCCACATGAGGCGGATGGCGTTGATTTTTGGTGGATCGATTGGCAACAAGGGTCGACCTCGAAGATGGAAGGACTCGATCCGCTATGGATGCTGAATCATTATCATGCCATCGACATCGCCCGTGACGGCAAACGCCCGCTCATTTTCTCTCGTTACGCAGGACCAGGGAGCCACCGTTACCCGGTCGGATTCTCAGGAGACACGATCATCTCGTGGGCCTCGCTCGCCTTCCAGCCGTATTTTACAGCGACAGCGACAAATATCGGTTACGGTTGGTGGAGTCACGACATCGGAGGGCATCATCGTGGGAAAAAAGACGATGAGCTCGCCGCGCGTTGGGTCGCATACGGGGTGTTCAGTCCAATCATGCGCCTCCACTCGACGTTCAGCACCTTCAACGGGAAAGAGCCTTGGCGTTTCGGGATCGAAGCCGAACAGTCGATGAAGCGATTCTTACGTCTGCGTCACGAGCTCATCCCTTATCTATACACGATGAATTATCGTAACCATGCCAATGCGTTACCGCTCGTGCTGCCGATGTATATCGAACATCCCGATGACGAAGCAGCTTATCAAGTGCCGAATCAGTTTTATTTTGGCAGTGAACTCATTGTGTCCCCGATTGTCACGCCGATGGACCGAAAGCTCCACGTCGCCGGAACGAATGTCTGGCTACCAAAAGGAGAATGGTTCGATTTCTTCACAGGACATCGTTACGAAGGCGACAAGTCGATTCGTGTATTCCGTGGTCTTGATGAACAACCAGTCTTCGCCAAAGCGGGTGCCATCGTTCCGCTCATGCCACATAAACCGCATGAGAATGAGACGGGGAACCCGAGCGAGCTAGAAGTACTCGTCTTTCCAGGTGCCTCGAACACGTTCACGATGTATGAAGATGACGGAGAAAGCCGCGATTATGAGACAGGTGCCTCGCTTGAAACGACGTTCACGCTCGACTGGGAAGCGCGGACGCTTCGCATCGAGATGTCAGGAGACCTGACCCTCGTTCCGGCGAATCGGACATTGACCGTTCTTGTTCGAGGCGTTGTCGGGGAAGGGGACTATGACGCTGAGACGCAGACGTTACACATCCCGATTGGTGAATTGAAGCAGGAGCAGACGGTGACGCTCCCCGTCGATGTGACACAGAACGCCCATCGACTTGATCGTCTCTATCGATTCTTAGATCGCGCGGAAATCGCCTACGATTTGAAAGATCGGTTGTACCAGATGGCGACGACGAAGACGCGTCTCGAGGCCTGGCTGTTTGACCTCCATGCGTTAGAACTCGATCGAGATTTGCAAGACGCCCTATTAGAACTGATGTTGGACTGAAAAGGGGGGAGACCCCCTTTTGTCATGTCAGAAAACTGTCGGATTTTGAAAGCGGTATCATTTTGAATCCATTTATACTTAAGGTAGGGGATTTAACTAGAAATGAGGGGATACAGATGCGACATAAGTGGACGATTGATGATTTACGGCAGTTGACACTGTTTGCGAACTGTTCGAGTCGAGCGCTTGAACAGCTCGTCCCGCACGTCTATTGCCGAACGTATCGAAAAGGACAGCTCCTGTTCATGGAAGGAGACCCGCGAGAGCGCGTGTATTTCTTAATGAGTGGATACATCAGACTTGAACGGATGAACGAGCATGCGACGCATCAATATGCGGACTACGTGAAGCCCAAACAGTTCTTTCCGTACAATGGTTTGTTCACGGAGGAAGACTACCGTCATACGGCAGAAGCGGTGACGGATATTGACGTCATCTATATCCCGACCGACCGATTCGAGCGGTTTGTATCCACACAGTCGAACATGCTGCTTTATATCATTGGACAGATGAATCGTATTTTAGATTTACATGAACGACGTGTCCAAGAGATCATTACCCCGAGCGCGAAAGAACGTGTACTCAATACCATCCATTTTTTGATTGAAGATTTAGGTGAACCGGATGAGCAAGGGGTACGTGTCCGCTGTCCGTTCACGGCGATGGAACTATCTCGTCTATCTGGAACGTCTCGAGAGACGGTTTCTACGATTTTAGCGAAGCTTCGTAAAGAAGACGTGCTTCGAATGGATGACCACCAACTTGTAATCGGGCATCCTGAATACTTTGAGCAAGACTTCGATTGACGCCACTCAGGAGAGGGCGTCTTTTGCATGTCGGAACGAGCGGAGCGTTCGCTTCAAGACGTGTCATATTGTATAATTAGTGATGAATCTCACAAAGCAATCGGATTGTGAATAGAGAAAGGATGAATGCAGTGAAACGACTGCAAGCCCTTGCGTTCGCCGAGCGAGGTCACATCATCGGACTGGTATTGTCTGCGGTCATGATTGGACTATCGATTTTGGCGCAAGCGTATTTAATCGTCGACATTGTCGACCGAATCTTTTTAAAAGATGAATCATTTGAAACCGTCGTTCCGGCGTTACTTTGGCTCGTCGTCGCCCTATTGGCACGAGCACTTTTTGGATACGTCTCCGGACGAATCGGAGCGAGTTTATCGGAAAAGGCGAAGCAGACGTTGCGTCTGCAATTGCTAGATCGCTATGCCACGAGCCCGGTCGAGTCGTCTTTGACGGGACAATCTGGGAAGAAGGTCAGTGTGTTTCTAGATGCTGTTGACGAGGTCGATGCCTACTTCAGTCAATACTGGCCACAAGTAATCCAAACCTCGATTATCCCGCTTCTGATTTTGGTTGTCGTCTTCAGCCAACATTGGATTTCAGGTGTCATCATGATGGTGACGGCACCGTTTATCCCTTTGTTCTTTATTATCATTGGGATTGCGACACAGAAAAAATCTGAGGAACAGATGGAGAAGATGAATCAATTTTCCGGAAAGTTTTTGGATGTCTTACAGGGTTTGACGACACTTAAACTCTACAACCGGACCGAACAGGAAGCGAAAGCGATTGAGAAGAGCAGTCTCGACTTTCGGGATGCGACGATGGTCGTCTTAAAGACGGCATTCTTATCGGGCCTCATGTTGGAATTCATTTCGATGCTCAGTACCGGTGTCGTGGCATTAGAAGTCGCGCTACAGATGGTCGTTTGGGAGAACCTGACGTTCTTCTCAGGATTCTTGATTCTTGTGTTGGCGCCAGAGTATTACTTGGCCATCAAAGACCTGGGCAGCGCCTTTCATACGGGACGTGGCAGTATGGGCGCAGCAGACCGGATCTTTGACGTATTAGACGCCCCGGATGATCGCATTCAGTGGGGGACAAAGTCGCTTCGTTCACGGACACCGGACCTTGAGCTTGAAGAGATATCGTTTGAGTACGCTGGTGGGCGCTTTTCCCTTCAGCCATTGAGTGGTCGCATCTCGTCCGGCACCCACCTTGCGTTAGTCGGCGCGAGCGGTTCCGGGAAGACGACTGTCCTTAACGTGATCTCAGGACTTTTGCAAGTGAAATCAGGGCGCGTCCTCGTGGATGGCGAACCCTTGCATACGTATAAGGAATCTGCCTGGTATGGAAATATTGCATATATCTCTCAAAATCCGTATCTGTTCGCCGGGACACTCGCCGAAAACATTGCTTTAGGTGAAGTGGCTGACGAGCGTGCGTTACTCGAAGCAGCCGAGGCAGCTGGACTATCCGAGGTGATTGACCAGTTGCCGAACGGAATCTGGACAGAACTCGGAGAAGGTGGGTTTGGACTATCTGGTGGGGAACGGCAACGCCTTGCACTCGCACGGGCTTTCTTTAAGCGACCTGGTATTTTATTGTTTGATGAACCGACGACCGGCCTTGATTTGAAAACAGAGCGGATTGTCAGACGCTCGATTGAAGAGCTGTCAAAAGGTGCAACGTTAATCACGGTTGCGCATCGTCTGCATACAATCAAAGAGGCAGACACGATTTGGTTCATGGATGATGGGAAGCGAATCGCAGAAGGGACGCATGAAGTGTTACTCGCTGTCCCGGAGTATGCAGAACTGTTTGCACTTCAGAAAGGGGTGAGCCGATGAACTCGCTTTGGACCATCACAAAATGGATGATGCGCGAGAAGAAAGACATTCTTCTCTCCATCTTCTTTGGATATGCGGCAGGGATTGCAGCGGTCGCCCTCTTCGCGGCAAGTGGCTATCTCGTATCACGGGCAGGGCTCGTCCCGCCACTGTATGCACTCATGGTACCGGTTGTCTTAATTAAACTGTTCGGTGTCATCCGGGCAGGAAGCCGTTATCGGGAACGCCTCGCCTCACACCGGGCGACGTTTACGATTTTAAGTGAGTTGCGCGTCCGGTTCTATCGTCAGTTAGAGCCGCTCGTTCCGTCCATCTTTGCGAAATATCGGAGCGGCGATTTGCTCGCACGCGTCGTCGGGGACGTTGAGAGTCTTCAAAACTACTTCCTTCGCGTGTTTTATCCGCCGATCATTCTCGTACTCGTCTTTTTGAGTACCATCTTCTTTGTCACCTTCTTCTCGTTTGCGGTCAGCCTATGGATTTTGTTTGGTGTACTCGTTACAGGATTCTTGATTCCGCTCGGATTTGCACGAATTCGTGCCCGTCATGACGAGACGATTCGTGGATTGCGTGGAGATGTGTCGATTCAATTGACAGAGATGCTGTTCGGATACCGGGATTTAAAACTTCATCACCAACTTGACCGCACGAAACAAGCTGTCTATTCGCATAGTGAGCGTTACATGGAGGCAGAGCGGAAAGACACGACGAATCAGTTCTTCAATTCGGCGCTCGTCGTTGCCGCTTCCTTACTCGTCTCATGGGGCGTCTTGGCCATCGGTGCGTATCAGGTGGTAAATGGAGACTTGAACGGGTTGTTCTTGGCAATGCTGATCATGATGTCGCTCACAGCGTTTGAGAATACGACGCCGATGGCCGTGTTCCCCGGTCACTTTGCAGACAGCAAGCAAGCAGCGGGTCGTTTGTTTGAAGTGACGGAGCCGAGTGAAACGATTGAGGCGCGTGAGGCGAAACGTCAAGACGTGACGTTTACGGATGCACCGTCCATTTCATTTGACCATGTTCGCTATCGTTATCCGGATACGTATCGAGATGTCATCGATGAGGTGACGTTACACATTCCAAGTGGTTCGAAGACGGTCATCGTGGGACCGAGCGGGTCAGGGAAGTCGACGTTACTTCAACTGCTCTTGGCTTTCGTTCGGACGGAAGACGGCACGATTCGGTTGGATGAGTACAACGTGAACGATGTCAAACAGACAGCCATTTGGCAACATGCGAGCGTTGTTTTGCAAGACAATCATTTCTTTTATGGAACTGTACGGGACAACTTGGCGTTAGCCGGTGACTTCACAGATGAAGAGATGAGCGTAGCGCTTGAGCGGGTCCGTTTGGCGTTCACGCCAGACGAACCGGTCCTTGAGAAAGGGGCGAACTTGTCAGGTGGAGAACGCCAACGCCTGGCCATCGCACGAGCACTTCTTAAAAACGGACTTCTCTGGTTGCTCGATGAACCGACATCGGCACTCGATGCAGGAACGGAGGCTCATGTCTTTTCTGAATTGTTACAGCAAGCCGGAACAGGCACACTCATTCTCGTCAGTCACCGTTTGACGGGTCTCGAAACGTTTGATCAGATTATCGTTATGGAAGCCGGAAGAATTGTTGAGGTCGGTTCTTATGAGGAACTGATGACGAAACGTGGCATGTTCTATGAATTGAAACAAATCGAGCAAGAAGTGTTCGCATCATGAAAAAGACGAGCAGCCCCGTCGGTGGGCTGCTCGTCTTGTTTTTGGCAAATATGGGTGCAACAAATGGGGGTTGTCGCAATGCTTTCAAAAAGAGTGTCGTGGAGGGGAATCCACGTGACGTGATATGTTTGGGGAACGTGCACGTCAAGCTTTTGGGAAGCTACAACTAAAGTATAGTTGATAACGATTCTCATTGTCAATGAGAATAATGAAAAAAATCCATGCGTGCGAACACGTATGGATTGGGTCTTCAATTAGTTCGAGGCTACGCCTTTTTGAACCGTGAATCGAATCAAACTGAACAAGTATCTCGTGAAGAAGAGAGCGAACGCATAGAATAGCGCGATGAACGGTGACTGAAGATCAATCCCCGGAATGTTCATCAAGAACTCCAATACGAGAATAGAGAGTAAGAATACGTAGATAGCGGCATCTAAATAAAGTGGCATGAGACGACCGCGTTGATGCCAAAATGTGCGGACGAGTGGAGCCACGGTCATCCCGATGATCCGTTCCGCAAAGCCGATACTGAGAACGGCGATGATGAATGCTGGGATCGTGTTAAAGCTCACCAAATCCGAGAACACGAAACCTGAAATCAACAAGAGCGGACCGATGATAATCATCATCGAAAGTGAGGTCCGGAAGAAAATCCACATGTTGTTCTGAATCGAACGAATCCCCCCGATTGCCGATTGTTGAAGTGTCTTTCCACGTCTATAGTCAATCGCGAACGAGCCGATAAACATAATTCCAAATAAAGATAACAAAACTGACATGAACGATGTTTCCCCTTTTCTGAATAAATCACGATGTATCGATCTGAATCAAAGTCTAGCCTAGTTTAACGATTCATTTCGAGAAAGTAAAGCGAGAAAACGCGCTCAAGTGTGAAGAGTTTGACACATTAAGAGGCGAGGATGAAACGATTTCGACCGGACTCTTTTGCGTGATATAACGCTTCATCTGCATGTTTTAACACACTGTCGATTTCAATATCATTCGAATGGCAAGCTCCAAGCGAAACAGTGATGTGGAGCGTACCGGCACTCGTCTCGAACGGGAACGTTGAAACCTTTTCTCGAATAGATTCAGCAAGCCGTGATACTTCGTCACGTGTCGCATGTGGCATGACGATTAAAAATTCTTCGCCACCGAAGCGGCCGACCAAATGGCGATCGTCGCTCTCGTTGACGAGGAGCATGCCGAGCTCGCGCAAGACGTCATCTCCGACGTCGTGACCGTATGTGTCATTTACCCGTTTGAAATGATCGATATCGACCAAAATCAATGCGTATTCTTCTGCCTCGACCGTCAAGTTGGCCATCGCTTCGTTCAAGAGACGCCGATTGGCAATCCCGGTGAGCGCATCCGTACGCGCCAGTTGCTGTTGATGTTGGACGTTCTCGAAGTGACGGCGTAGTTCGAGCAGTAATCGATAGGCGGCGCACGCTCCCCCGTAAGACATTAACGTATAGACGATTAAGACGGGATAGAACAAATTTAGTGGAAGCGCGGCATAAATCGCTGCTCCAAAAATGGCGATGCTGATCGTAGTGAATATAAGTAAAGTAGGCCGAGTATTATCCATGCGTTTCCGTAAAAGACCTGTTAAGACAACTAACGTAACTATTGTGGCGATGGCTAGATAGAGACCGAGCATGGTGCCGTCTGTATAGAACAGAACTAGGGAACGACCGATTAATAATATGATACCTGCGACAGCACCACTCACCCATCCCCCGAATAGAACGGCAAGCAAAACGGGAATATTACGTAGGTCGATGAGTATCCCCTCGAGCGGTAAGGCATTTACCAAAAGGAGGATGGCAATCAATCCGGTCTGTACCCCAAGTAAAATCCTTCCTTTGAGAGGAGACTGTGGCGTCAGACGAGGGCGGTTGCGAAACGGTAAAAAGGAAATCGTGAAGAGCGTGAACAAGATACACAGGTTGATAAAGAACGCATTTATGATTGTGAGCATCGAAGCTCCCCCTTATCCCGTATGGAAATATTTAGTTACAGTATATAGCATCTAGTTGGAAACAAACAGGAATAACCTGCTTGCGGAAAGAAACTCTCTTGAATGATTATTCAAGCAAATCGTTTTGGAATCCTTTTGGATTTGTTCAGGTTCTCCTCATCTTTTAGAACTTTCGTTATGGAAAATCGAAAGTTTGGTATGATAAGAGAAAAGGAGGACTGTCCGTGCGTTACTGGGATCATTTTAAACGAGCGTTTATTCCGATTGCGCTCATTTTGATTGGATTAGCGATCTTTTATACTTTATCAGCTCGAGATAATATGGTGTTGACGCTATTAGGGGCTGCGATTGTTGGAGTCATCTTATTTTTAGTGATGCGTCATGTGAATCAGGTGGAAGAGGACTAAAGCGAGAACACATTTTGTGGTTCTCGTTTTTTGTTGTCTTGCCACATTTTTGGGTACACTACAAAGTAAGGAGGGATTTATCATGGTAAAAGCTACATTTGCGGGAGGCTGTTTCTGGTGCATGGTCAAACCGTTTCATAAATATGAGGGAGTGGAGCGTGTCATTTCTGGATATACAGGAGGACATGTCGACAACCCGACGTATCAACAAGTCTGTTCGGAGACGACAGGACATTTAGAGGCGGTTGAAATCACATTTGATCCAGAAGTCATTTCGTATGAGGAGTTGTTACGCATCTATTGGCGTCAAATCGATCCAACAGATGGCGGAGGGCAGTTCAATGACCGCGGTGAATCCTATCGTCCAGCCATCTTCTATCATTCAGAAGAGCAACGGGCTGCAGCAGAGCGTTCGAAACAGGAAGTGGAAGATTCGGGTCGGTTCGATCGCTCGATTGAAGTCGATATCCGTCCTGCGAAAACGTTCTGGGAAGCGGAAGACTATCATCAAGACTACTATAAAAAAAATCCGTTCCGTTATGAGATGTACCGTGTTGGTTCAGGGCGCGCGAAGTTCATCAAAGAGGCGTGGAGTGATCGCAAACAACAACAAGCACTTCGTGAACGCTTGACACCGATGCAGTATAAAGTGACTCAAGAAAACGGGACAGAGCCACCGTTCCAAAATGAATATTGGGATGAAGAGCGGGAGGGGTTGTACGTCGATATCGTCGACGGGACACCACTCTTCACATCTCACGATAAGTTTCAGTCGAATTGCGGATGGCCGAGCTTCTCACGCCCAATCGAGGAGAAGCGAGTCGATTTGAACATGGACACAACGCACCACATGGTACGGACAGAAGTCCGTTCAAAACAAGGGGACAGTCACCTTGGTCACGTGTTTGATGACGGTCCGAAAGAGCTTGGCGGCTTACGCTATTGCATTAACTCGGCCGCTCTCCGATTCGTTCCTGTAGAAGAGCTTGAAGAGGCCGGGTACGGGGAATATAAACACTTATTCAACAAGTGAAGGGGAGAGCCGTATGTTCACAGCCGTCAAACAACAAATTCGATGCGAGACGATCGGGACCGTCCTTGATTTTTACGACCAGTCGATTCGACAGCTTTCGGAAGAGGCGAGACAAGAAAAATATGCGAAGATGAGTTCGAGCCCGTTCTCGTTCTTTCGGGGTAGCTCACACTTGTTCTACTACGACTTTGCGAAAGTGCCAATCGCGTTTGACACAGGTCCCGATCATCCGACGTTCATTCAAGGAGACTTACACTTTGAAAATTTCGGTGTGTTCGAAGACGGGGCCGGTACCATCATCTATGACGTGAATGACTTTGATGAGGCGTATATCGGTTCATACCTGTTTGATTTGTTGCGGATGGCGGTCTCTGTCGATTTATTCGCCGCCGAGTCCGGGTTCGATGGCAAAGCAGCCATTCAAGCGTTTGCTGAGTCCTATGCCAAAGCCATTGAAAAACATGCGCTTGGACGAAATGAGCATATTCAATTCACGAAAGAGAACACGTGTAAAGCGGTCAAAAAAGTTATTAAAAAAGCGGAGAAGAAGAAAGATGAATTCATGTCCGAACGGACGGAGGTAAGAGACGAGGAACGTTATTTTTCAACGAGTGACGACTTGCTTCCCATCTCCTCGGAAGTACGGGAGAAAATTGAAGCGGCATGGGGCGATTATCTGTCTTCTTTGTCAAATCAACACCGACATCATGCCGATCACTATGAAATCAAAGATATCGCCATCAAACTTCAGAGCGGCACGGCTTCTATCGGATTAGAACGCTACTATATTTTGATTGAAGGTGCCGATGAAGAGCATGATGAAGATGTCATTTTAGAGATGAAACAAGCACAATCTGCCGTCCCGTCTCTCTTTCTTCCGACACATCCGCTGTTTGAAAACGGATTGTCGCATCAAGGCGCTCGTATCGTCGCTGCGCAACGGGCAATGGTCCACAGTCGTGACCCGTATCTCGGCTATTTGACGATTGACGACAAAGAATATTATGTGAGGCAACGTTCTCCGTATAAGCGAAAAGTGAAAGCGAAACATATGAAAGATGAGACGTCGCTCATTGAGACGTTGAAAGTGCAAGCGCAAATCACGGCGAAGATTCATGCACGGGCCGATGCGACCTCCAATGTGCTCGATTATACGGCAAGCGAACGAATCGCGGCGGCAATCGGTGACTCTCCGTCCCTGTTTATTCGACAGTTATCGAGATGGGCTGATTTTTATGCAAATCAAGTTCGTTTTGATTATGACGCCTTTTTAAACTGGGTCGAGTCAAGGAATCGTTAAGGAACTTGCGAATTGAGGATGAAATCCTGCACAATGGAAGCGTAAAGGATGTGTACGGACTATGATTACAGAACAACAAGTCATCGCCCAAATGCGTCAGGTGATGACACAGATTGAGTCGTCAACCGGCGAAGCGCAAAAGCGTCATTTGGCAAAGTTAATGGGTTTTTGTGAACTCTTGTTAGCGGAGACGTCTGAAGCAAAAAGCGTTGGGGCATCACAGTCCCCGACCGTGACAAGTGAAACGAAACCTCCGCTTGATCGTCAGATGGCCGCTTTTCTCGGGATTCCCATGGAAGAAGACGAACAACCTAAATCCGATTCATTGCTCGATTTTTGAACCACATGTGATGCACATGTGGTTTTTTTGTGGATTCATTTTCATTGACTTAAATACCATAGGGGGTATAATGGGTACAAGAAACGAAATGCAAATGGAGGCGTGAATATGTTGGACTTTCTTTTTGTGGCAGTCGTCATTGGACTTGTGTATTTCTGGTGGAGTCGTCGAAACAATATAAAAACAGTCTCGACGGATGATTTAAAACGAAGAATCGCAGAAGAACGGAACATTCAATTGTTGGACGTACGTGAGCCGCATGAATACCGCGGGGGACATATCAAGCAAGCGAAAAATGTACCTTTATCCGGATTCGGTAATGCTCAAGCGAAATATCCGAAAGAAAAAGAGCGTCCAGTCTATGTTATCTGTCAGAGCGGGATGCGTAGCCAACGCGCGGCAGCGATGCTGAAGAGTGCCGGATATACCGACGTTTATTCTGTAAAGGGTGGAATGAACTTCTGGCGTGGATAATAGATGCGACTGGACGAATCGGTTCAGTCGTTTTTTGTCACCACGTTTTCTCTTTTGCATTTTCGGGGATTCTGCTACGGTAGGGAGAGAGTGAAAGAGAGGAGATCAATCCAATGGCAGTAATTTTATTTGATATCGATGGCACGTTAGTAGATACGACCGGACCGATGACGAAGGCGATTCATGAGGCACTAGAGGAGCTTCCTCATCTTCCGAAACCGAGTGAAGAGGCGGTCCGTTCAGGATACGGCTTGGCAGGTAACGCGTTTTGGGAGCATGTCATCCCAGAAGCGACGCTTGAGGAGATTCGTCTCATTCGCAGACTCCGTCATACGACGCTTGAGCAAACGATGGAAGGGCAAAATGTCTTATTTGACGGAATTCGTGAGATGTTAGAGACGCTTCACGAGCAAGGTCATACGCTGACGACAGCGAGTAACTGCGGTGTTCATTATATGAATTTGATTTTAGATACGCAACAGATTCGTCCATATATGACGGCACCCGAATGTTTAGAATCTGTTGGGGGCGAGAAGAAGGCAGACATTCTGACAGCGCACCGTGTCCGGCACGGAGAGGCGGACTATATTATGGTCGGTGATCGTAAATCGGATGTCGAGGCGGCTCGCGCTCATGACTTCCCCGTTGTCTTGACAGGATTCGGGTTCGGTAATGAAGAAGAGTGGGCACTTGCAGATCACGTGATTCAATCTCCACACGATTTAGTCGAGTGGGTCAACCGATAAGAAAAGGCTTGTCGCATATGTCGACAAGCCTTTTGTATACCTATACTTACAACCCGAGTGAGATGTATTTTACTTCTAAAAATTCCTCGATGCCGTGATGTCCACCCTCACGGCCGAGTCCGCTCTCTTTCCAACCACCGAAAGGCGCTTGCGGTGTTGACGGAAGTCCGTCATTTACACCGACAATCCCATACTCCAACGATTCAGCTAAATAGACCGCTTCATTGATGTCTTGCGTGAACAGGTAAGCGGCTAAGCCGAACGGCGTGTTGTTCGCCCGTTTGATGACTTCATCGAGTGAATCGAACGTCGCAATCGGTGCGACAGGTCCGAACGTCTCTTCGTTCATGCAGAGCATGTCTTCATTCGCGTAACGAATGACGGCAGGACGGATGAACAAGCCGTCTAGTACCTCACCACCGTACACTTCACCGCCACGAATCTGTGCGTCCTCAATATGCTTTTCGACTTTACTGAGCGCATCGTCATCGATGAGCGGACCGATGTCGACACCTTCCTCTAGTCCGTTGCCGACTTTCAACGCTTCGACCTCTTTAATGAAACGCTCCGAGAATTCATCGACGACGGCGCTTTCGACATAGATTCGGTTCGCGCAGACGCACGTCTGTCCACCGTTTCGGAACTTTGTGGCGACCGCTTGCGGAACAGCCTTATCTAAATCCGCTTTGGCCGTGACGATGAGCGGGGCATGTCCACCGAGTTCGAGTGAAATCTTTTTCATCGTGTCCGCAGCGTCGCGCATGAGCATTTTTCCGACTTCCGTTGATCCTGTGAACGTCAATTTTCGGACCCGTTTATCTTGTTGCCACGCTTTGACGATATCTGAAGCTTGTCCAGTGACAAGGTTGATGACCCCTTTTGGGAATCCGGCCTTCTCCGCTAATTTGACCAATTCGATGGCGGTCAACGGGGTCGCCGATGCTGGTTTCATGACGACCGTACAGCCTGCAGCGAGCGCCGGAGCAACTTTCCGTGTGATCATGGCAGCTGGGAAGTTCCAAGGTGTGATGGCTGCGATGACGCCGACCGGTTGTTTGATGGCAAAGATTCGTTTCTGGTTTGATGAAGCAGGAATCGTCTCTCCGTACACACGTCGTCCTTCTGCTGCATACCAGTCGATGAATCCATTTGCATAGTTGATTTCACCGATTGCTTCCTTGAGCGGTTTCCCTTGTTCCTCGACCATCGTTCGGGCAAGCTCTTCTGTATGTTCTGCAATCAAACGATGCCACTCATTGAGTAGCTCCCCTCGTTCTTCTGCTGTTTTTTGTTGCCATTCTTGTAACGCCTCATGTGCAGCATCGACGGCTTGTGTCGCTTCTTGTGTATCACTTTTTGTCACGACGGCCATCACATTGCCTGTAGCCGGATTGCGTACCTCGATCGTTTGTCCCGTTTCTGTCCATTCCCCATTAATGAAATTTTTCTCTTCTCGCATCTTGATTTCCCCTTTCCAAAAAGTGCACAGTTAATTAGAGGATACCCGTTTTTCTGAAACGCACACAAATTTCCAAAAAATGAGGGGATACTATGTGGATCATCATCATAGGCTATTTAGTCGGAAGTCTGCTCGGGGGCAGACTGTATGGGGTGCTAAGTGGACATGATTTAGCGACAACTGGTTCGAAGAATACCGGTGCACGCAATGCGCATCGCATCGGTGGAGTAAAGGCGTTTCTAATCGTCTATGGATTCGACGTGCTCAAGACGATTCTTGTCCTACAGATGAGCGGACCGTATTTTTGGGAGACGGCGTTCGCACTCACGCTCGGGCATATTTATCCATTTTGGCGAATCCGTGCGGGAGGGAAGGGATATGCCGTTTTTTCTGGAATCATATGGGCATATGATCCGTGGTGGTTTATTGGGGGTCTTGCTATCTTGTTACTCTTAATCAAATTAACAGGGAACTCTCGCGAGACAGGATTAGTCATGCTTACGTTATTACCGCTCGCAGCTTTCGGAAGTCTCGAAGATGTCATCTGGGCCATACTCATCGCTATCATGATTACGTATCATCATGTGAAGGAGGAAAGAACATGATTGTGTATCGAAAAGGAGAAATGTCAGATTTTGAAGCGATACATCGGTTGAATTACGAAACATTCGTCGAAGAGATTCCGCAACATCCACCGAATCCGGAAAGGCGACTTGTCGACAAGTTTCACGAAGAGAATACATATTGGATCGGGGAAGCGGACGGTGAAGTGATTGCCATGTGTGCGTTACGTGGTAAACGACCATTTTCATTGGAACAAAAGGGTGTGCGCATTCCTGAAGGGAATTGGCTCGAGATTCGTCTGCTCGCTGTGACTAAACCTTATCGGCGCAATCGAACGTTCGCTGGATTGATGCGTGCGGTCATCGACGATGCGACAGAGCGTGAGGTTGATGGCATCGTCATCAGTGGAACGACACGTGAACAAGTGCTCTATCGTCGATTTGGGTTTGTCCCATTCGCGGATCCGATCGGTCCTGAGGAAGCGCGATATGTGCCGATGGTGTTAACGCGTTCGGCTTTTTATGAATCCAAATCAGCGTCGACCCTACGTCCGAAAAGTTTACTAGCAGGACCCGTTGAATGTTCGGAACGCGTGAGGGAACGACTCTCGATGCAGCCGCGCCCACATCGTTCAAACGAAACGGGACGAGTGCTTGAAGCGGTACAACGAAAACTGGCGGAACGAATCGGACTCCCTCATGTCTATACGCTCCTTGGAAGCGGGACCGTCGCTAACGATGCGGTCGCGGCTCGATTGGACGGACACGGCCTCATTTTCAATGCGGGTGAATTTGGAGAACGCTTGATTGACCATGCCCGGCGTGTCGGTCTGTCTTTTGACGTGGTCGCAGTGGACCAAGAGGGACAATGGGATATTTCGCAACTTGAGCGCATTGCACCAGACTGGGTATGGACGGTTCATTGCGAGACATCGTTAGGGATATTAATCAACCTTGCCCCGCTCCATACATGGCAAGGCATTATCGCCATTGATGCGATCAGTGCCGTCGGAACGTTCGTCTATGACTATTCGTTTGCGGACTACGTGACCTTCTCTTCAGGAAAGGCGTTACGGAACGTCCCGGGTCTCGCGTTCGTGGCAATGAAGCATCCAGCGATTGCGACACCACATACAGCGCGCTATTTGGATCTATCCCTCTATCAACCGATTGCCTTCACACAATCGGAACCGCTTCTCTCAGCGATGGCGATTGCGCTGGATGAGTTGACAGAAGAAGAAGTCGTTTCGCATTCTGTGAAGATGAATACGTTGCTTAATGCCTTACAAGAGAACGGTTTGACGGTCGATGTGTGTCCTGCTCAGTCACCTGGCATCATCACGATTCGAGTACCGTGCGAGCTGTCCTCGGTCGAGCTCGGGCGCCAACTGTCGTATCAAGGCTATCTCGTTCAGTATGAGAGTGACTATTTGAAACGGGCGAACGTCATTCAAGTATCGACCATGGGTTGGACGACACCTCGCATGATGCGTGACGTCGGTGCTTATATCGCACAATGGATTCGACAAAAAACCGCCACTTCTGAAAGTGACGGTTCGCTTATACTCGAAAGTCTTGGCGTGCCAAATGACGAATCTTTCGTCCGAGGCGTCTCCAATTGAAATAAGCTAAAACGGAGACGACGCCACCTGACCAAAAGAGCCATTCATCCGGTCGGATATAACCGAGTAGCCCGACGAGCAGGCCGAGCAAGATGACGATGGCATTGAACGTCTGGCGGTGCAAGAGTTCCTTGGATTCTAGGGTTCGTTGGAACATGGCTTGCTCCGACAGACGTTTTCGTGTCGGTTCTTTTAAGTAATTATCCAGAAGTGGAGGAACGTTTAACAGTTTCTTCGCATAGTTGATTCCGGTCTTCACGTAACGATTTTGAAGCGTTGTCCCGTCTTCCTCGAGCCATTCGATGACAATCGGTTTACCGAGTGTGAACAGATCGATTTTCGGATCGAGGATTTGCAGGATCCCGAGCAAGGTCGAGGCCGCCCGACCGAAGAAGGCAAATTCTGCCGGGAGCTGAATCGGTTCGTTTTTGACGAGCAATTGAATGTCCTGTAACACCTTCTCAATCAACTTCGTATCGACGGTGTCGATGTCTGTTTCTAAGTAGAAGGTGACCGCCTTCTCTAGCGCTTGGCGAATATTTTGTTTGTTCGCCGTTGGTAAGAGGAAGCGCAAGTCTTCTAATCCATCGACGATGCTGTCATAGTCGAGCGAGATGAACGCCTGTAAGATATTCCGAATCGTGGCCATGTCTTGTGCCGTCGTCTGCCCGACCATACCGAAGTCGAGGAGGATGATGGTTCCGTCTGCCCGAATCTGGACGTTTCC
Organism: Exiguobacterium sp. KJ 601; assembly: GCF_027161185.1. Lineage (GTDB taxonomy): Bacteria > Bacillota > Bacilli > Exiguobacteriales > Exiguobacteriaceae > Exiguobacterium > Exiguobacterium profundum. Next base: position 114,756 of record NZ_JADHZG010000001.1, read on the forward strand.
GGGATGTGGATCGGCATGGAACTGCCCACCGAATAACAGCTGTTCGGCAGCGAGTGTGAAGAGTCGTTCAGCAAGGGAGGAACGGTCGATTCCATTTTCCTTTAAAAAGGCGAGGTCGGTGATCCGGCGTGCATCGACCCAGTCCATCGTCAAGACGCGGTTCGTACAGAGATGCTCGTGATAGTCCGGGATATAAACGTCTCGGTTATCCGCGTATTTGGCTTTAAAATACAGGGCATTTTTTAATTCGGTTTGAAAATTTAGTTCATCCCCGATGACAAAAATCATCTGGCGATATAAGCTATCTAAGTCGGTTGATTTAGCGAGGGATGTCCGCTTTAACATCGACGTGACAATTCGCATGGCACGGAAGTCGGTCCGGATGATTTTTTCGATATTCGGACGCTGGATTTTGATGGCGACCCGTTTGCCGTTTTCGAGCAGCGTGGCACCATATACTTCCCCGATGGAAGCCGAGGCGACGGCATCGATGCCGACGTCTTTGACGACTTGTGAGTAAGGCACGCCCCATTCCGCTTCTAGAATCGCGCGCGATTTCTCCCAACCAGACGTCGGGACACGGTCGACGAGCTCTGATAGCTCGTTCAAGACGGCGGGTGGCAATAAGTCCGCACGAATCGACAAGAATTGTCCGAGTTTGATTAACAAGCCCTCGAGCCGAAGCGCGTTTCGTTTGTATTCACGCGCGAGCTTGAGCATGAGTGCTTCATATTCTTCTGTCGTGGCGACGCCTTGTTGTTGTTTGCGTGAAAAGGCGTACAGCCGAATGATGAATCGGGCGAACATGGTGACGATAATCCATATGCGGAACAAAGCGATACGTTTCATTGTAATACCGACATCCTTTACGACAGTCGCACGACTGACCTGAATTTTTGTAACTATACTTTACCATACAATGCGTTGAAGAAAGGGCAAGGGATGTTCATGGAGTGGGAATTGCTCAACGTCGTCGGAACGATTGCGTTCGCGGCGAGCGGAGCCATCATTGCGATGGATGAAAAATACGATATTTTTGGGGTGTGGCTATTGGCGTTTATCACTGCCTTCGGAGGTGGCGCGATTCGAAACGTCCTGTTAGGAAACCCCGTCAGCTTAATTTGGCAACAGAATGATTTATTTATTTTATGTTTTCTTGTCGCACTCCTCATCTTCCTGCTCCCGAGTGTCGTATTGCCACATTGGGAACGCTGGGGTGTCATTGTCGACGCCATAGGTCTCGTTGCGTTTGCCTTTCAAGGGGCGCAGGTCGCCATCAAGCTTGATTTACCTTTATCTGCTGCGATTGCGGCGGCTGTCTTGACTGGCGTTGGCGGAGGTGTGGTCCGGGACTTATTGGCAGGACGTAAGCCTCTCGTCTTACAATCTGAGGTGTATGCGATTTGGGCGATTCTCATTGCGGTCATTACGTATTACTTCAAACTCGAAGGCGGTCTTGCTGTGTACGCGCTTTTAATTGTCGTCGCGACACTTCGAGTGATATCCTACTATCGGAAGTGGAATTTACCAGCACGAAAAGTCAGATAAGGGGGAACGGAAATGAAGATCTTATTAATGATCGGTGCCGGATTGATGGCACTCGGTGTGGCACTTGGTGCATTCGGCGCCCATGCGCTAAAAGAGAGATTGGCGCCAAACATGTTGGCAAACTGGCAGACAGGTGTGCTCTACCATATGGTGCACGCGCTTGGAATCATTGGGATTGCAGCGCTCCTCATGCGCGTGAGCATCAGCCAGTTCAACGTGGCCGGTTGGCTCATGTTTGCGGGAATCGTCTTCTTCTCAGGAAGCTTGTACGTCATGGCATTGACGGGAATTACAAAACTCGGAGCCGTGACACCGATTGGCGGCGTGTTATTCATCGCTGCCTGGATCTTTGTCATCGTCGGTGCGATGAAACTATAACTTGAGAATCCATTTATTCGATATCCATGCTTTTGCTCATGTTCACTTGCAGCGACGGCATGGATTTTTTTGATGAGTCATCCTATTAATTGGAAAAGGGATATGCAGTTCCATGCGCTTATTATTTTAAAATAGGGTAAATCGTTCTCTATTTACATAAAACATTACAGAAAGATGTCAAATCGAACAGTCTGAAAAGGTATTGGTAAATAATAAGTTCTATGCATTCATTGTCCGAACCTTTGTTCTTGCGTAATAAAATTGAAATATAACTTTAACAGGAAAATATCTATCAGTTAGATATAATTAGTCGTGTTGAAACTCAACCAAATGATCGTTTTTGTTACATACTGAAACGGCTTTAAATATGTAGTGTAGTAGGTACTCACGTTTGTCATTTAAGAAAGGATGTACCCCATTCATGAATTGGAAACGCACAGTCTCGACGTTGACGCTCGGTGTGATGCTCATCAGCACACATACAGTTGCGGATGCATCGACTTCGATTAAAGAGAAGCAAGAACAACAACAAAAAGTAAAAGAAAAGCGCGACAGTGTGAAAAAAGACCAGTCAGAAACATCTTCAAAAATTGAAGGAAACAAGGAAGAGATTTCAAAAGTTCAGGCTGAGGTCAACAAAATGGACGCACAATTGCAAGACATCATCAATGATGTCGCCATGAAACGCCAAGAAATCAAGCGCACCGAGATGAAGATCGAGGATCTTGAAGCCGATATTAAAGATTACCAAGAAAAAATGAAGGCGCAAGAAGCGATGATGAAAGAGCGTATGGCCACGATGCAAAAGAACGGTGGCGGTTCAATCAACTGGGCTGAGTTCATCTTCGGTTCAAAAAATCTCTCTGATCTCGTGACACGTATGATCACAGCTGGAACGATTCAGCGTAGTGACCAAGAGTTGTTTGATGACTATGAAGCGACACAGCGTTCGTTGAAAGAAGCGCAGGCTGACTTGAAAGCAGAGCGTGCTTCACTTCTTGAACAACAAAAGGCACTTGAAGTGCGTCAAGCCGAGCTTGAGAAGAAAATGAAGCAGCGTGAAAAGCGCATCAAAGAGCTTGAAGAGAAGAACATCAAGTTCGAATCACAGATCTTTGACCTTCAAGAAATTGAAGCGACATTAGTCGCACAAGAACAGGCGATCGCGGCTGAAATCGAAGCGCAACGTCGCGAAGAAGAGGAAGCCCGTCGTCGTGCGGAAGAGGCAGCTCGTCAAGAGGCGGCACGTAAAGCGGAAGAAGCCCGCCAAGCAGAAGCTGCACGTCAAGCTGAGGCTGCTCGTCAGGCAGAGGCGGAACGAGAAGCGGAAGCGGCTCGTCAAGCTGCTCAACAAAAACAAGACAATAAATCGAATACCCCGTCTTCATCGTCTTCAAACAACACGACACCATCAACGCCAGCTCCAAAACCGGCACCGGCGCCAACGCCAGCTCCGAAACCAGAGCCAAAGCCGGCACCGACGACATCGACGCCAGCACCGTCTAGCACGATGTTCATTCAACCAGCTTCAGGACGCTACTCGCAAGGATGGGGTCCGGCAAGTGGTGCGTATGGTTACACGTTCCATAACGGTGTAGACATCGCCGGTCCAACAGGGACACCGATTCGTGCATCTGCGACAGGTACGGTCATTCGTGCAGGTTGGGGTGGTGCATACGGCAACCACGTCATGATCGCGCACGTCATCAACGGTCAAGTTTGGACGACGGTTTATGCACACATGAACTCGGTATCTGTCAGCTCTGGACAGCGTGTGACGCAAGGGTCGAACATCGGGACGCTTGGAAACACAGGGAACTCGTCAGGTCCGCACTTGCACTTTGAGATTCATAAAGGCGGCTACTCATACTCGGCAACGAGTGCGGGTAGCACGGTCAATCCGCGTCAGTTCTTCTGATGCATCAACCAAAAAGCTCCTTTCGATTGCGAAAGGAGCTTTTGTGCGTAAAAAATCCCTCCGCGATTGCGAAGGGATACTCGTTAGTTGGCTTGTTCGATATCGCTTGGACGATCTTGTTTTTTACGCATTTGTTCACGCACGTAATAGATGATTGTCAATCCTATTAACCAAGGTACGCCGAACTTCAGCAAGATGTTGAAATCTGTGAACCATGTCGTGATCATCAGGCTGAGCAGTAAGACCGCCCCGAGCAATGGGAGGAATGGATACCCCATCATGCGGACAGGGAGTTTTCGTCCGGTCCATTTCTTACGGAAGAACAAGTGGGAGACGAAGACCATGAACCAAGTGAAAATAGCTCCGAACATCGAAATTCCCATCAAGAATGGATACGATGACTCCATGAATACTTGTAGCAAAGCGGCGAGGACGATCCCGCCTGTTGAAACGAGTAGCGCGAACATTGGAATCCCATTTTTGCTGATTTTTTTGAACGCTTTCGGTGCATCGCCGGCTTCCGCGAGCGAGTACATCATACGTGTCGACGCGTAAAGCTGCGCGTTCATCGCAGACAAGGCGGCGATCAAAATCACAAAGTTGAGGATGCCTGCCGCGAACGGGACATCGAACTGTTCCATGACGAGCACGAACGGACTTTGGTCAATCCCTGCTTGCTGCCATGGGATCAGCATGAGCATGATCGCAAGCGTGATGACATAGAAGAACGTCAAGCGGAACACGGTCGCACGTAAAGCGCGTGGTACGGCTTGGTCCGGGTCTTTCGCTTCTCCCGCTGTCACAGCGACGAGCTCAGTTCCAAGGAAACTGAAGAGGGAGATGAAAATCGTCACCCACATTCCGTAAAAGCCGAACGCGAAGAAGCCTTCATTTCCTGTCGTGATTGACTCAATCGGTGATCCTGGTTCGCCGAACAATGTGGCGGCACCGAGGACGATGAATAAGATAATGGCAGTTACTTTGATGAAGGATAACCAGTATTCAGTCGTTCCGAACGTGTGAACGTGACGGGCGTTGACGTAAATGAGTAATCCACCGAAGAGGGCGACCCAGACGAACCCATTCACATCAGGGAACCAGTAGCGCATGTAAATGGCGATGGCACTGACTTCAACTCCTACAGCCAGTACGTTTGCGACCCAGTAAGAGTAACGGACGAGAAAACCAGCGAGTGGATGAACGTATCGCTCGGCAATCGTTCCGAATGATCCAGATGTTGGATGGGCAACCGTCATTTCGGCGAGAGCACCCATGAGTAAGAGGACGATGAACGCCCCGATGGCATAGCTGACGAGCACGCTCGGACCAGCGGTTTGAATCGCGAGACCGCTTCCTAGGAACAGCCCGGTTCCGATGGCGCTCCCGAGGGAAATCATCGTAAGTTGCCGGGTGGACAGCTCGCGTTTTAGTTTATTTGTTTCCAAAATCGATTCTCCTTTAGCTGAGTGAAATGTTGTTGTGGACGACTATAGCAGACGAAAAAAAACAATGTCAATTCGAAAAAACGATGAAGGTATCTCATTTTTGGATGCACATATAGAGGCAAAGTTTTTATAATTTTTTTATTTGACATGGATTCATCTGCCCTGTATAGTACGAATTAACTTAACTGAAACGAATAAAAGCGTCGACGAAGAGAAGTAACGACGAATCTTGTATGACAGAGAGCTGATGGTTGGTGTGAATCAGTATATGGGATGTCGCGAATGGACTTCTGAGCTCTAAACCGAACTTTGAGTAGGCTTTAGCGGGTTACCCACCGTTATCACGGGGAAGCGGATGATTGTCCGTGAAGTGGGTTCTTTGGAACCAACGAAGGTGGCACCACGGGGTTACTCGTCCTTCTTATAGCGCAGGCTATGAGGAGACGGGTGACCCCTTTTTCGTTTCAACAATATAAATCGAGGATTGAGAAGAGTAGCGCGAGAAGACGTTTCGTCCAGAGAGTCAGGGATGGTGAGATCCTGACCGAGGCGTCCGCGTGAATGGGCTCATGAGAGCATGGCTGAAGAGAGTAGGCCGTGACGGTTTCCCCCGTTATCGGGATACGATGTGATTGCATCGGAGAGTGGATTCTTTTGAATCAACGAGAGGTGGCACCGCGGTCTTGAACCGTCCTCCATACGACGACTGTCGTGTGGAGTTTTTTTATACACATTTTTAGAGGAGGAACCGACGATGATTCAACAATTGGAGACAAACGCATTATCAACAGCAGATATGAAAGTGGCGGCAAGCGAGATGTTCCAAGCGGATGAAGCGCAAATCGAACGAGTGCTACTGGCGATGAAAGAGCGCGGTGAGACAGCAGAAGAGATGGCAGGACTCGCGGCATACATTCGTGAAGCGGCACAGTTCCCCCAGAGTGATTTACCCGTACTCGATGTTTGTGGTACCGGCGGCGACGGGGCGCATACGTTCAATATCAGTTCGACCGTCGCCTTTGTCCTAGCCGGTCTCGGCATTCCGGTCGCGAAACACGGAAATCGAAGCGTCTCGAGTCGATCTGGGAGCGCGGACGTCTTAGAGGCACTGAACGTTCCAATCGTGAAGACGGCAGAAGAAGTACATGCTGACTTGAAACGGACGAACTTGAGTTTCCTCTTCGCCCAGCATGTCCATCCGATTATGAAGCACGTCATGCCGGTCCGGAAACGACTCGCGACGGCGACCATCTTCAACCAAATCGGACCGTTAACGAATCCACTTCGCCCGAAACGACAACTTGTCGGTGTCTATCATCCATCATTGCTCGAGAAGATGGCGACCGCGATGCGTCATCTCGGGGTGGAGCGCGGTATGGTCGTCCATGGAGCAGGTGGACTCGATGAAGCGAGTCTCGCCGGTGTGAACGACGTGTACTTCTTTGATAGGGAACAGACGGCGCGTTATGCGGTTGACCCACGAGATGTCGGCTTGATGCGTGCACCGCTTGAAGCGCTACGTGGAGGCACATCAGAAGAGAACGCCGCAACCCTCGTCGCCGTATTGAATGGAGAGTCGGGACCGGCACGCGACGTCGTCTTATTGAACGCAGCACTTGCCCTTTGCACGTATGGCACAACCGCGACGCTTCGTGAAGGAGTGAAAGAGGCGAAACGTAGTATCGATGAAGGACACGCCTTACGGGTATTACAAAACTTACAACGGACGGAGGTCGAAGCATGAGTTATTTAACGAAAATCATCGGAACGAAAATAGAAGAGGTTAGCTTCATGCAGCCCATCGATGTCCCCGTGACGAAGCCAATCTCTCTCTTACATGTGATGAGCGAGGGATTCCATATCATTTCAGAGATCAAACGGTCGTCCCCCTCGAAAGGAATGATTCGGGAGACGGTCGACGTCGCTAAACGGGCACGTCAATATGAAAAAGCTGGTGCGACGATGATTTCCGTTTTGACAGACACGACGTACTTTAACGGTTCTTTTGACGACTTGCGACAAGTTGCCGATGTCGTCACCATCCCGGTGCTCTGTAAAGATTTCATCATCGATGAACGACAACTCGACTATGCAAAGCATTACGGGGCGAGTGTGGCACTTCTTATCGTGGCGGCACTCCATCCGACACGTCTTCAGGAGTTGACGCGATACGCTCGCTCCATCGGTCTCGACGTCTTAGTCGAAGTACATGATGATGCGGAGTTACGCATCGCCCTCGAACTGGATGACGTGTTGATCGGCATCAATAACAGAGACTTAAAAACGTTCGAGGTATCCCTCGAAACATCGATTGATTTGATGAAACGCTATCCTGAGGTCACATTCGTCAGCGAGAGCGGGGTCAGTTCGGTCGAGGCGGCTGCACGTTTACAAGAAGCTGGGGCAAGCGCCATTCTCGTCGGGGAAGCACTCATGCGTGAAGAGGACCCGACCCGGTTACTCGAGGAGTTGAAAACATGTTCGTTAAAATCTGTGGACTAAAAACAAAGGAAGCTGTTGAGGCGGCGGTCGAGGCGGGAGCGGATGCAATCGGATTCGTCTTCGCCCCGAGTTCTCGACAAATCAACGTGACGACTGCGAAGAGATTAGCTGCACATATCCCACAATCGGTTCGAATCGTTGGTGTGTTTTTAAGTCCTTCAATGGAAGAGATTGAGGAAACGTTGAACGTGGGACTGACGGATTTACAAATTCACCATCGGACGCAGTCAATGGAACAACTCCGTATCTTCGGATTGCCCATCATCGATGCGTCGACCGAGGAGACGGCAGATGTACGATTGATGGATCATCCGAATCCGGGAAGTGGACAGGTGTTAGACTGGGGCGCAATCGACCGGCCGCAGCGTCCGTTTTGGCTAGCGGGCGGGCTATCCCCGGAGAATGTGAGACAAGCGATTCAACTCATCCAACCAGATGGCGTCGACGTCTCGAGCGGTGTCGAGACGGACGGTGTGAAAGATATCGAAAAAATTCGTGCGTTCATTCAACGCGCCAAGGAGGAACTATGATGTATGCACAACCAGTGAACGGGAAGTTTGGACAATATGGTGGGAAGTACATTCCAGAGACGCTCATGCAGGCGGTCGAAGAATTAGAGGTCGCTTATGAAGAGGCGAAGCAAGATCCTGAGTTTCAAGAACGATTCTCTTCCTTATTACGTGAATACGTGGGACGTGAGACGCCACTTTATTATGCGTCGAACCTAAGTCGTCGCCTCGGGACGAATGTCTATTTGAAACGTGAAGACTTGAACCATACCGGTGCCCATAAGATCAACAATACAATCGGGCAGGCGCTCCTGGCGAAACGGATGGGGAAACAGAAAGTCGTTGCGGAGACAGGCGCGGGACAACACGGTGTCGCGACGGCAACAGTATGCGCACTACTCGATTTAGAATGTACCATCTTCATGGGTGAGGTCGACGTCGAGCGACAAGCGTTGAACGTGTTTCGGATGGAACTTCTTGGGGCGAAAGTCGTCCCTGTCAAATCAGGAAGTCGCACCTTAAAGGATGCCGTCAATGAAGCGCTCCGTTACTGGGTCAAACATGTCGACGATACGCACTATGTGATGGGTTCTGTTCTCGGACCGCATCCGTTTCCGCAGATGGTACGTGATTTCCAAAGCGTGATCGGAACAGAGACACGTCGTCAAATCCTCGAACAGACGGGACGCCTTCCGGATGCCGTCGTCGCTTGTGTCGGCGGAGGGAGCAACGCCATGGGGATGTTCTATCCGTTTTTAAACGATGAGTCGGTCGCGCTCTATGGTGTCGAAGCGGCAGGAAGTGGCATTGATACGGATAAACACGCAGCAACCCTCACAAAAGGGGAAGTCGGTGTCTTACACGGGTCGCTCATGTATGTCTTGCAAGACGCAGCGGGTCAAATCGAGGAAGCGCACTCCATTTCAGCCGGACTCGATTACCCAGGGGTAGGACCGGAGCACAGTTTCTTGAAAGATATTGAGCGGGTGCGCTATGCGGCCGTCACGGATGACGAGGCACTCGACGCGTGTCTCGCACTCAGCCGACAAGAAGGAATTATTCCTGCCTTAGAGTCTTCACACGCCCTCGCTTATGCAGAGACGCTCGCGAAGACGATGGGAGAAGACGATACACTGGTGATTTGTTTATCAGGGCGCGGAGATAAAGACGTCCATACAATCCGAGAGAAGGTGGCGACACGATGAAACTAGAGACAGCGATTCGACAGCGAGAAGGAGCGGCGTTCGTTCCGTATATCATGGCCGGTGACGGCGGGATGGACCGGCTCATCCCGACCATCGTGGGACTAGAGCGGATGGGTGCGACGGCGATTGAACTCGGTATCCCATTCTCCGATCCGGTGGCGGATGGACCGATTATCGAGGCGGCAGGAATGCGCGCGCTTAAAGCTGGTGTGACGCTTGAAATGGTATTGAACCATTTAATAGAAGGAAAAGATCAATTTAACGTTCCAATTGTCTTGATGACATACTTGAATCCAGTGTTTCGGTTCGGGGTCCAACCGTTCTTTGATCAGGCGAACGAATGTGGGGTGAGCGGGGTCATTATTCCTGACCTTCCGTTTGAGGAGAGTCTCCAGTTGTTCGCAGATGTTAATCGGCATGACGTCGCCGTCATCCCGCTCGTTACGTTGACGAGCAGTGAGGCGCGGACAACGTCCATCTTAGAAAAAGCAGAAGGATTCGTATATGCGGTCACGCTTAAAGGGACGACCGGGAAAGCAGATGTGTTCCCGGACGAGTTACTCGCCTACTTGACTCGTTTGACAGAGCAGTCACGTGTTCCCGTCTTGGCAGGATTCGGAGTCCATCGTCCGGAGCAAGTGCAGACGTTAGGACAGGCGTGTGACGGTGTCGTCGTCGGGAGCTTCATCGTCGAGGCACTTCATGAAGGACGGACAGAAGATGTTGAGACGTTGATTCAATCAGCAAAACACTTGCACGTATAAGAAAACCGGCGCTTCAAATGAGGCGCCGGTTATTCGTTTACTCATAATTCCACTCGGTCTAGCCCATCTTCACCAAATGTTTGGTCGAGTTGATCATGACGATACATCGAGGCAAGCACGTATAAGAGGTCGCCTTCTTCGATGACTGTCTGACCGTTCGGTGGAATCAAGTACTCGTTTCGGACGATGGCGTTCACGACAGTGTTTGGTGGGAGCGTGATGTCCGCCAATGTCTTTCCAATCATAGAGGAGCTTGATGTGACCACATAAGGTACGAGCTTATGTTGAGACTGTTTGCTTGAGACGAGGGCGATTGTGTATGGGGAACGGATCTTATCCGGACCGAGCAACCCTAACTTCTCGGCAAGTGGCGTCAACGTCGTCCCTTGGATCAGGGCGCTCGTCACGACGACGAAAAAGACGGCATTGAATAACAGTTGGCTATTTTCGGTACCGGCAATAAGCGGGAATGTCGCAAGGACAATCGGTACGGCACCTTTTAGACCAGCCCATGAGATGAACAACTTTTCTTTTCTCGTAAATGCCATGCCTAGTGTCGATAAATAGACGGCGATCGGACGTGCCAGGAACATGAGGACGAATGAGATGAGTAGTCCTTTCCAAATCAAGTCCGGTTCGATGAGTTGACGAGGGAAGACAAGCAATCCAAGGATGACGAACATGATGATTTGCATGATCCACGCAAGTGCTTCTGAGAATTGGACGATTGTCACTTCATGCGCCGTGTCCGCATTTCCGACAATCATGGCGGCGATATAGACGGCGAGTAATCCGCTTCCCAATAAGTAAGCTGTGACACCATAAGTGAGGAACGCCATGGAAATCATAAGGACGGCATGTAATCCGCTCGAATCAAGTCTCAAATAATTCAACATGAGACGAGACAGTTGTCCAAGGATGAAACCAATCAATGCCCCGACGACGATTTGAAGGACGAACATCCATACCCCATCCCAAATGGTCGTATCCGGCTTCATCATAAAGTCGAGGGCGAGAATCGTCAAAAACATCGCCATCGGGTCGTTCGTGCCGGACTCGGCTTCGAGAGTCGCACCGACTTTCGGTGAGATGTTCTTTCCTTTAAATGCGGCAAAGACGGCCGCTGCATCGGTCGAACCGATAATCGCACCGAACAAGAAAGATTCAATCCAATCGAAACCAAATACGAAACGAACGGCCACGGCGACTACTGTTGTAGTAATCAATACCCCAAGCGTCGCCAGCGAGGCAGAAGGGGCGAGGACGCTCCGGATTGATGACCATTTCGTTTGAAGACCCCCTTCAAACAAAATGACAATCAAGGCAGCGACTCCAATCAGCTGCGCTAAATTCGAGTCGTCAAAGAAGATGAGACCAGTAATGTCACTTCCCATGATCATGCCGATTCCCATAAATAAAATCAAGGCGGGCAAGCCGAATCGAGTCGAGATTCGTGTCGCCATGACACCGGCTACGAGAAGTAGACCGAAGAGTAAAATGAGTACATCAGTACTTATAACAGGTACGGGCAAACACAACACTTCCTTTCTGAAACAATATTCTTAAGTTCATTATACCATGAAATCGTCTGATATTTCAGAATTGAGGATTAGGCAAACCATACACATTGGAATTGTCGGTTATGAATATGGTAAAGTAAACACATCATAGAAGGAGGAATGATGATGTCTAAAATTCACGTCATTCATGAAAACGAAGAATGGACGAACCACCTTGTCCACCGTTTAAAAGAATTGAACTTGCCATATGAATTGTGGCACTTGGACCAAGGGACGATTGATCTCGAAGCAATGCCCCCGGAAGGTGTCTTTTATAATCGGATGAGTGCCTCCTCGCACACACGTGGGCATCGGTACGCACCAGAATTGACGGAAGGCGTCCTCGCTTGGTTAGAGGCAAACGACCGGACCGTGTTCAACGGCACACGTGCCATCCGCCTCGAAGTGAGTAAAGTCAATCAATACACGGCGCTTCGACGTGAAGGGATTCGCGTGCCGAAGACGATTGCGGCAGTCGGTAAGGCGCAAATCATCGAAGCGGCTGAGCAGTTAGCTTTGACGCCATTCATCACGAAACATAATCGTGCCGGAAAAGGACTTGGGGTCCAATTGTTCCATACGATCGAAGGACTCAATGAATATGTATATGGTCCCTCGTTCGAGGAATCGGTTGACGGCATCACGCTCATTCAACAGTATATCGAAGCCCCGGAACCGTATATCACCCGTTGCGAGTTCATCGGCGGAAAGTTCCTTTATGCGGTCCGTGTCGACACGTCGGAAGGGTTCGAGCTCTGTCCTGCTGATGCCTGCTCGATTGAAGACCAGTTCTGCCCAGTCGGGGAGACGCCGCCGGCGAAGTTTGAAATCGTCGAAGGATTCGATGACCCCATCATTCCAAAGCTCGAACAGTTCTTGAAAGCGAATGCGATCGATATTGCGGGGATTGAAATCATTCGAGACCAAGACGGTAACGTCTACGCATACGACGTCAATACAAACACGAACTATAATTCCGATGCTGAAGCGAAAGCGGGACGCTACGGAATGCTTGAATTGGCTACTTTCTTAGGCGACGCACTTCACGTCACTACGACAAAATAAGGGTCAGGCGCTCGCCTGACCCTTTTGCTGTGTATGTTTGAGTTGCTCTTCAAATCGATGTTGGACTAATTCTGCTGTCGGTGCCATTCGTTCGATGAACGAATCTAAACGTTCCGCAGTGTCACGATCGGTTTCTTTAAACACGCGCATCGTTGTTCACCTCGTTAATCAGGATAACTTGCTTACATCATCCTTAATTCCCGAGGTGTTATACGCGTAAACCTTTTACACGCTAAAGAATGTGCTCAAATTTTCTTTTGGTAAGATGTTCCCAACGTAGAAGTCGCCGAACTCTCCATACTTCGCACTTACTTCGTCGAAACGCATCTCGTAAACGATTTTCTTAAACTGAAGTGAATCTTCAGCGAAGAGCGTGACGCCCCACTCCCATGCGTCGAATCCAGTCGACCCACCGATGAACTGTTGAATCTTACCGGCGTAGCTACGGCCAATCATGCTGTGACGATACATGAGGTCTTTGCGCTCATCCATCGACAACATGTACCAGTTGTCGCCATCGCGACGAGCTTTACTCATCGGATAGAAACAGATGTGTGCGGCTTTTGGAAGTGTCGGATAGAGGCGTGAGCGGATATGAGGATTTTGATACGGGTCCCCGTCTCCAGATCCGCGATACATCCCGAGCTCGATGACCGACACGTATGAATACGACGGAATCATATAGTCGTATAGCGCCGTTTTGCGGAAGGCGCGCTCGACATCTTCAAGTTCGTTGAATGTCGGACGAAGCACCATCAAGACGAGGTCTGCCTTCTGACCGAGAATCGAGTAAAAAGCGTGGCTTCCTTCGCCTTTTGCTTCAACTTCTTCGAGAGAAGCGAGGAACGCTGTGAACTCATCAATCATCTGTTGACGCTTTTCAGCATCGACGAGTTTCAAACGAGCCCAATCAATCGTGCGGAAATCATGAAGTGTATACCATCCGTCTAATGTGGCGGCGGCATGTTGTGTATCTGTTGTAGGTACTGGACGTTCTGACATAAAAAAATCTCCTTTCGGGACTTGGCTTCGCCGTCTATTTTACCATACACGCTTCACTGACTGGCAACTTTGAGGCACTGTGAGGGTTATCACGATTCATGGCGGGTAAAGAACAGAGGACAGAAACATGAAAACGGCTACAAAAATGGCTGTATCAGTCGGTTTGTCAAAACTGTTCTATTCATATAATGATTGATTCTAAGCGATTTATGGCGAAATGGGCAGAATAGTTTATTTTGAAAAGGGTACTGTGTATAATTGAAATCGCGTAAAGACACAAGTCAACGGCAAAACCATTAGCAGTCATGCTGTAAATTGAGAAAAGGGGTTCATTCGTTATGAAATTATTTGAAACGTTGAAGCAAAAAGTTAGCCCGGTTCGTCCGACCATCGTCTTCCCGGAAGGTATCGATGAGCGTGTTCTTGGAGCCGCTGTTCGATTGAAAGCAGACGGTATGGTAGAACCAATCGTCGTCGGTGCGAAAGCAGATCTCGAAGCGGTTGCGGCGAAACACGGTTTCGACATCTCAGGTTTGACACAATATGACCCAGCGACATACGAAGACATCGACGTCCTCGTCGAATCATTCGTCGAGCGTCGTAAAGGAAAAGCAACGGCTGAACAAGCGCGCGAACTCCTTACATCAGACGTGAACTACTTCGGAACAATGCTCGTTCACACAGGCAAAGCAGAAGGTCTTGTCTCAGGCGCGATGCACGCGACGGCTGATACGGTACGTCCGGCACTACAAATCATTAAAATGCAACCAGGCATCAAAAAGACGTCAGGTGTGTTCATCATGGTACGTGACGACGAGCAATACGTCTTCTCGGACTGTGCGATCAACATCGCACCGGACGCGGCAGATTTAGCAGAGAACGCGTTCTTGTCGGCAGCGACAGCGAAGACGTTCGGTATCGACCCACAAGTCGCGCTTCTTAGCTTCTCGACGAAAGGTTCTGCGAAGTCACCTGAAACAGAGAAGGTCGTGGAAGCGACACGCCTGGCAAAAGAAAAATCACCGAACCTTCCAATCGACGGAGAACTTCAATTCGATGCGGCATTCGTCCCTAGCGTAGCGGCGAAGAAAGCACCGGGTTCTGACGTTGCTGGTAAGGCGAACGTATTCGTCTTCCCAAGTCTTGAAGCCGGTAACATTGGCTACAAGATGGTTCAACGTTTCGGTGGATTTGAAGCGATCGGTCCGATCCTTCAAGGTCTCAACAAACCAGTGAACGACTTATCACGCGGTTGTAACGAAGAGGACGTCTACAAATTGACGCTCATCACAGCGGCGCAAGCAATCGACGAGCGCAACGAAGCGTGAGTCCGGAGCATTCTTCTTATAGAAGGATGCTTTTTTTGATGGCTCGTTATAAACTATTCAAGAAAGGAGTGATGAAATGGACGAACTAGATGAGAGTGTTTTATTACCTGAAGGACATCGTTACGCTATGTTTGGTGGCGGGGATGATGATTCGATTAAGACGTATTATGAAGGGGTATTTGAAACGGTCTTCATCGCGTTTCATCCATTCCTTGCTCCAATAGGTCACCCCACCATGATTGATCGTTATACCGATCTGGATAATAACGAGGTCGAACAGCAATTTCGGTCCGTTACATGGGAAGAGATGAGGCGAAGACTAGGTTTTCGTGACGTGAGCCGTATCGACCACGCGCTCCGAACGATGATTGGGGCGCTGAAACTACACGCCGAAGATCGAGAAGGGGCGAATCGAATCATTGAATATTGCGAACGTGAGAATGTGCTCCCACCAGGTGAAGGGGAACTGTCGGATCTGCTAAAGAATCAAGTGTTGCGTGTACTTTTGGAGATGGGAGAAGGCTGGATCTGGACCGGAGACGAATTTTGTACGGAACGGCATCTCATCCATCTCAGTGAGACGCTAGCCGCTGATACGTGGGGCATGCAACATCGGACGTTTTTCGGTTATCAACACGAATGGCTCATCGTCCCACCTTGGGATAGCCATTTCACGTTGTTTTGTGGCAGTCGCGCGTTTATCGAACAGGTCGTCGAACGATGCGAGCTCGAAGGGTTCTATTGTGATGCTGAGACGACCATCAACTGGAGTTTGTCGGAGCATAAGCTGAGGTAAACTAAAAGAGAAATCCATGATTGAAAGGGGAACTATGTATGCAAAGTATTCATGCGACAGAATTAAGAGAAAAATTAGAGAACGGGGAGTCTCTCCATATCATCGATGTGCGCGAACAAGATGAATATGAGGCAGGGCATATCCCGAACGTACCACTCTATCCATTATCGGAATTCCCACAAGTGACAGAAAAGTTGGCACAAGACAATGTCTATCACGTGATCTGTCGTTCAGGTGGACGGAGTCAGACGGCGTGTGATTACTTAGAGTCGCAAGGCTACAAAGTCGTCAATGTCGACGGCGGAATGCTAGCTTGGGATGGCGACATCGAGGCGTGATGCTAGAGAATCCTTGGGTCGTTGTACCCCTTCTTATCGCGCTCTACCTCACGGTCTATGCGGTGATGAAGCGATTTGACTGGGAGAAGTGGCGACTCGTCTGGGCAGTGTGGGTGATGCTCATCATCATCCTATTGACGATTGAACTCGTGACAAGTCTATAAAAAATGCGGAACCTTCTTTAACAGAGGTTCCGCATTTTTTATGCGTCTTGACGCTTATCGAATGTGATCGATGCAATCGCGTCATGTTGGTGAATCGACTCTTCGTTACGGCATTCGACGAAGAAGTTCACGACTTGTTTCATCTCGTACAAGTCAGCCGCGATCAAGCGGACCATATCCTCGACGAAACGTGGGTTTTCGTATGCGATTTCAGTCGCACGTTTCTCATCCGGACGTTTGAGGACAGGGTGAAGTGGTGCTGAGGCGTTTGACTCCGCTGCATCGAGAAGGGCTACACGCCAATCGAATCCGTCCGTCGATGTTTCATCAAGACCGGCTTCGATTGTGATGTACCCACGTTGGTTATGGGCGCTGTACTCACTGATTTCTTTTGAACATGGGCAAAGCGTCGTGACGTTGATGACGAGACCGACTGTCACGTTTGCGACGCCCGTTTCGAGGTTATATGTCACACGATGCATGACGTCCGCGTTCATCAAACCGCTAAGACCTGTCGCAGGTGCTTTACGCGTGAAGAACCATGGGTAACGGATTGTCAATTGGCCTTCTGTTTGTTCCATACGCTCGGCGAGCTCTTGCGCGAACTCGATTAACGAACGGTTTGATACCGTCCACCCTTGTTGATGGTACGCGTCGAGCTGCTCTGTCAAACGAGACATGTTGATCCCTTTACGGTCTTGGACGAGCGAAGTCGTCAATTCGAATGTAGCGACCGTAGACTGAATCCCATCTGGCGTCTCGATGTTCACAGGATGCTTCACGTTTGAGATGCCGACACTGTCGAGGGCAAATAGGAAGTTTTTCGGTGTATTTTGTAAATCGACCATTTGTTCTTTCTCGGTCGGCTTTGTTCCTTTAATCGGTGGGACCGACCCGAACAATTTATGTCGTTCTGCTTTAGTAGGTAAAGCGACATGGCTTGTAGACATAATCGGATTCTCCTTTTTTCGAGCGGTTTAAAGCACCACTCGTTCTTGTTAGGATTTTATCACGAAATGATGGCTGAACGGGTATGATTTTGCTCTCATAACATGTTTTGAATATGCAATCGGAAAAAAATCCTTCAGATATTGAAGAAAGAGGATTGATTTACTTTGTGAACGGGAATAAAATGGTCCTGTGAACTTAAAAAATAGATCACTATTAAATATGAAGGAATTGAAAGAAAAAAGGAGATGTTTTTATGGATTGGCAGTTAGTCCTGCAGTATGCCTGGATCGTCGTCGTACTCGTCGGTTTGGAAGGCTTGTTATCTGCAGACAACGCGCTCGTCTTGGCCGTTATGGTCAAGCACTTGCCGCGTACAGAGCAGAAGAAGGCATTATTTTATGGACTCCTCGGGGCATTTGTTTTCCGATTTATCGCATTGTTCTTGATCTCGTTCTTGATCAACGTATGGCAAGTTCAGGCACTCGGTGCGCTCTACTTAATCGGGATGAGTGCGCGACACCTGTATATGACCTATAAGGCGAGAAAGATGGAGCCGAAGCAAGATTTGGCGGCCGAGGCGAAGGAAGAGACGGCTGTCACGGAGAAGCCGGTATCGAAAAAAGAATTTTGGCTCACTGTCGCAAAAGTCGAGTTTGCGGACATCGCTTTTGCCGTCGACTCAATCTTGGCAGCGGTCGCGCTTGCGGTCAGCTTGCCACCACTCGGTCTAGGTGAGATTGGTGGGATTGACTCGGGTCAGTTCTTCGTCGTCTTGACAGGTGGACTCATCGGGGTCGTCTTGATGCGATTCGCAGCTCGGATTTTCGTCAAGTTGCTTCATCAGCGTCCGACACTTGAAACGGCCGCTTTCATCATCGTCGGTTGGGTCGGGGTCAAGTTGACGGTGCTCGTACTTGAACACCCTGGTTTCAAGGAATTGATTGCCGGAACATCATTCGAATTCATGGGACTCCCAGACGGGTTCGTCCACTCGACAGCTTGGACGATTTTCTTCTGGTCGGTCATGGTCGGGATTGCGACATGGGGCTGGTTCTCATCGAAACCGACAGCGGTCAAACAATAAAAAGTGGTCTCTCGTTTTTAAGCGAGAGACCTTTTCTTATGCAGTTACATTCTCTTTGTCGTAAATCGGTACCCAGCCTTCAGTCGTCACGAAAATACGAACGGCGACGACTTGGCGGTCTTCTTGTAATGTGAAGTAATGACGTGTGTTGACCGGCACGGAGATGAGATCACCTGGATTGAGTTCGATATTGAAGTATCCGCGTTCTGCATCGTCAATCGCAAAGATGCCGTGACCACTGACGATGAAACGAACCTCGTCATCTGTATGATGATGCTCTTTTTGGAAGTTGACGAGCAGTTCATCTAAATTCGGTGTCGCATCGGATAGCGAGATGACGTCAGCCGTCTTGTAGCCACGTCGTGCTGATACATCTTGAATCTCGTCACGGAACGTCGCCAAGATGGCTTCTTTGTCTTCGTCTGTCAGTTGGTAATTTTCCTGAAGAGAAGCCGGTAACTTTGCGATATCCCATGCTTCGTAAAGGATGTCTCGTGATTCTAAAAAGTCACGTACCTCTTGTTGATCACTGACGCGTTCTTCGGTTTGTTGAAAATAAATTGTTGCCATGTTGAATTCCTCCTTATGAATGGACGCCTAGGGCGCGTAATTTTAATGAATAGCTAAACAAAAATTCATATGCCTCTAAATAACGTTTTGCCGCAGCTGGCGTTTCGCCCCAAACGGTGATCCCGTGGTTCCGGATGAGGACGGCACCGGCATCGCCTGTGACATGTAGCGCGAACGCACGGGCGAGCATCGGGATATCCGCGTGGTTCTCGATAATCGGGATTCGTACACTGGCCGTCTCTTCCCAATAACCGAGCGCTTTGATGATTTCTTGACCTGTGAACGTAACATGACCTTTTGCAGCATACAGTTCCGAGATGACGTTATTGTCGACCGTATGCACGTGAAGCGAACATGTTGCGTTCGTATTGTTGAAGATATCGACATGTAACAACGTCTCAGCCGACGGTTTGCCTGTCTGCTCTCCAATCAATTGACCGGTCGCATCAACGAGGACGAAATCTTCATCGGTGCGCTTTCGTTTATCACGACCGCTTGCCGTCACAAGGAATGTCAATGGGTCATCTGATACGCGGATCGCCAGGTTCCCGCTCGTTCCGGGGAACCAGTCTCGTGCGGCGAGCTCGTCTTTAATGTCGGCAAGTTCTCCCCACCGTTCTTGCACAGTCATACGTTCACTCCTTTCATATGAGCTGAGATATCGTAGAATGTCTCGAACGGAATATGTCGAATTCCTTCCGCCTCACATAGCGAAATCAATTGCCCCCGTGCATACACGACGTCGGCACGTTTGGCGATTTCAAAGTCGGTGACGGAGTCCCCGATGACAATCAACGTGTCGGTAGGTGAGACAATCTGTCGGGCAATTGTCGGCTTGCAGCATCCACAATCGTTCGAACAATGGACATCGCATGTATGAGGCCAGGTGACGTGTGCCGTCTCTCCAGAGAAATCAACATGATTGCAGTAGATGTGTTCCGGTTCGACGTAACCTTCTAGAATCGGATGGACGAAAAAGTCCATTCCGCCACTGACGACATCAAATCGAAAGCCGCATGACTGTGTCTCCTGTAAAAACTCGATAAACCCTGGTCGAAACGTTATGGTCGACTGAAGAAATTCACGGTACTTCAATTCCTGTTCACTCGGGAGCAAGCTGAACATCTGACCGACGCCTTCGCGAATGGAGAGCGTTTGGTTCAACACACCATCTTTAAGTTCGACCCATTCAGGTGGGGCGAAGCGTCGCATCAATGCGATGATGTTATCTTCTTCCGTGATGGTCCCGTCGAAATCACAGATGACGTGCGTACTCATCGTGCACCCCACGCATCTAAAGCAGTCGATAACGCATCGGTCTCGCTCGTCTTACCAATTGCTTGATCGATCGCTTGGCGGAACGCTCTCGCTCCGTCAGCCGCACCGTCTGGATGTCCGTGAATCCCACCACCCGCATTGATGACGACATCTGATCCGAAGTCACGAATCAAATCTGGTACGAGTCCAGGATGGATACCGGCAGACGGGACCGTCAGAATCGGTTTCGTCCAATGAGGTTCTGTCGCGTACGTCTGAATCTGTTGTGCCTCGTCTTTCTGTGTCGACAGTGAACCGTATGGCGACGGGAAGAGTGTCAAGTCTGCCCCGGCCAAGCGAATCAGTTTCCCGAACAGTAGGGAATGACGAACCGATCCGGTCAACGCTCCGGCAAAAGCGGGATGTGCCAAAATCGGGACATGAATCTCAGGATCTTTAGCGAGCTCGCGCAATGCGTCGAGCCCATACGTATATACGTTGAATAAGAGTGCGGTCGCGCCTGCCTCAATCAATCGCTTCGCCTGGTCGCGTAAGGTGAAAACGGGTCCGCTCAACGTGACGGCGTATAGAACGGAGCGACCGGTCGTTTCTTTATGCTCCCGGATGACCGATGCCCCGATCCGTGCCCGTTCGAGCGACGGGGTGAGCGGATTGTCATATAGAATTTCATCGTCTTTGACGAGGTCGATGCCGCCTGCGAACTGGTCCCGGAGTTGTGTCGCCAAAAAATCAAGGTCTCGTCCGATGACGCCTTTGAAGATGCTCATCGCGAGCGGGCGGTCGTGTACACGAAGGATGTCCCGGACCCCTTCAACTCCGAATGCGGCACCCGGAAAGTCCGGTGCGAGTTCCTCTGGAAGCGAGAGGTCGACAAGTTGAACGCCTGGGTCGAGGGAGAGCTTACCGAATGTCGTCGTCAGAATGGACGAAAAGTCCGGTGTCACGTTATGTAGCGGGTAGCGAATCGAGAAGCGACTTGTCGTTTCTTGTTGGGACGTGGCGATGACCTCACCTCGGAACGCTTGCAGTTGATATTGTTCGAGATGGTTCAACTCGGTCCATGTCCCAACGGTCAGCTCATGTGCGATTTTCTCAGCTACACGCTCGACGTGATCGGTATGTTTGATTTCATAAGTAGCGATGATTCCCATAAGTTCCTCCTTTCAGGTCAAACAAAAAATGACCTCATGCCAAGGCAAGAGGTCATTCAAAAAAACAATGAACTCTTATCTCTCAGCGTTAGCTGCAAGAATTAGCACCGTGCCATTTCTGGTCGGTTGCTGCGACATCATCGGGCTTGTCCCTCCGTCTGCTCTTGATAAGAATAGTTGTGAAGTTGTGAAATTTAATTGAATTTTTACATAGAATCGCTCACTCGTCAATTCCTTTTTTTGAGAAAAAAAGTTTAAAAATAATGTTTCTATATATGCGTGTCGAAAATAAGTGGGCGACTGAAAATAGAGGATTGACAACTAGCATGCCTAGTCCGTAATATTCGTCTCAACACGTCAAACACAATTACATCATTTACTCTTATCGCGAGTTGGCAGAGGGAATTGGCCCTAAGACGCCGCAGCAACCGACCATTTGGCACGGTGCTACATCCACCAGACACATGTCTGAAAGATGAGAGGAACAACCAATTTGGGTGTGCCTCTTTCTCGCGGAGAAAGGGGCTTTTTTCATGCATAGATCCAAGAAAGGGGAAAACCATCATGGCTTATGAGGCGTTTACAGAACAGAGTGTCGTCGACCACGTTCGACAGTTAGGGTTACTAGAAGAGGGGATTGCAGAATGCGAGGAGATCGGGGATGGAAATTTAAATCTCGTCTTTCGCATTCGTCAAGGAGAGACGTCATTGATTGTGAAACAAGCGTTACCGTATGCAAAAGTCGTGGGGGAGAGCTGGCCGCTCACGCTTGATCGGTCTTGGATTGAACAGCTGGCTCTTCGTGAATTTTCAAAAGTCGTGCCTCAGTTCGTCCCGAGTGTCCTCGGGAGTGACCGTGAACTCGCCTATACGATTTTAGAAGATTTATCATCGTTCGAAATCGTCCGCACCGGCTTCCTAAAAGGAGAGAGCTACCCGAACTTAGCCCGCCACGTCGGTACGTTCCTCGGGGAAACGTTGTTTGCGACGTCTGACTACGCGAACGGACCACTCGTGAAGAAACAAATCGAAAAAGAGTATTACAATCCAGAACTATGCGATATCACGGAGAAACTGATCTTCACCGACCCGTATCGCGACGCAGAATCGAATCAAATCGAGCCAGTCCTTCGTCCGGATGTGGAGCAACTCTGGTCAGACCTCGCTTTGAAAATTGAAGTGACCAAATTGAAGGTTGGGTTCGTGACGAAGCACGAAGCGCTACTGCACGGGGATTTACATACAGGAAGCATTTTTGCGACCCGTCAAGAAACAAAAATCATCGATCCCGAATTTGCGTTTTACGGTCCGTTCGGCTTTGACATTGGTCAAATCATTGCTCATCTGGTGTTCTCAACGTATGCGCATCCGTTGAAACGATTCGAACGCTTCACAGAAGTACTCACCGTCTGGGAGACGTTCGAGAAAACGTTCCGTACCCGCTTTACACAGGCCGCAGAGCCGTTCAACACAGTAGGATTCGTGGACGAACTGTTGCCATCCATTTTGAGTGACGCCATCGGCTACGCAGGCTGCGAATTGATTCGGCGGACTGTCGGTCTGGCTGGAGTCGCCGACTTAGAGACATTACCAGACGACCTTCGCATCGAACGGAAACGCCACGCCTTAGAGCTCGGTACGCGTCTCATCAAACAGCGCCATCAAATTCAATCCATCGATCAATTGATTCCAGTCTTGTCGGAGGTGCGCGTATGAGTGTGCAAAGTATTCATTTCGATGCCGACACGGAAATGTTGACGATTTTAGATCAGACGCTGTTGCCGCAAGAAGAGCGCTATGTCGAAGTGTTGACGCTCGAACAGGCCGAGCAGGCAATCAAGTCGCTTCAAGTTCGCGGTGCACCGGCCATCGCTTATTTCGGAGCGTTTGTCCTTGCGAAAGAAGCGTCACGTCTGCAAGACAATCCATATTTTCATCTCCAATTGAATCAAGTCGGTCAACGGTTGATTGCGACAAGACCGACCGCGGTCAACTTACAGCATGTCATCGACTCACTCCTTCGATTGAATGTGGGGGAGGACTTTGAACAGATTGCAAAAGCAATCAAGCAGCGTGCGATTGAAATCTTTGAACAAGACGTGGCTACGTATCGCACGATTGGGGAACATGCGCTCACCGTGTTACCCGCTGGTGGCAACGTATTGACGATTTGTAACGCCGGTGCCATCGCGACGTCACGATACGGTACCGCGCTCGCGCCGTTCTATGTCGGGAAAGAGCGTGGCATCCCGTTTCGGGTGTTCGCGTCCGAAACGCGACCGCTGCTTCAAGGAGCACGACTGACCGTATGGGAGCTCGACCGGGCAGATATCGATGTCACACTGATTACAGATAACATGGCGGCCTGGACCATCCAGACGAAACAAATCGATGCTATCATCGTCGGGGCGGACCGCATCACCCGTACCGGTCATACAGCGAATAAAATCGGAACACTTCAGCTTGCGATTTTGGCGAAGCATTACGGCATCCCATTCTATGTGGCTGCTCCGCATTCGACATTCGATTTAGAGGCAGATGACACGATTCAAATCGAAGAACGGGACGCGCATGAAGTGACCCATATCGGGGGACATCCGACGGCACTCGTCGGCATCACCGTCTTCAATCCGGCGTTTGATGTGACACCACCCGAACTGATTACCGGTCTAATTACAGAGACAGGTGTGCTCGAACCGACTGAGTCGGTCATTGTAGAACATGTAGGAGGAAACACATATGTCTAAAAAAATCATCTTCTTCCTGTTGACCGTCATCCTGGCACTTGCCGGATGCACGAACGAACAGGCTCAACCGAAAACGACTACGACAACAAGTAAAACGGAAGCGAAAACCGTCAACGTCTCAAATGAGACGCTTCCGAAAAATCTAGAAGTCGCCCTCGTTATGCAGATGTCGATCGGGACGTTCTCTTCGCAGTATATCGAAGGGGTGACCGAGCAAGTCGAAGCGTTCGGTGGCAACGTGAAAGTGTATAATGCCGAAAATGATTTGTCGAAAATGGCGAGTTATGTCGATACGGCGACGACGCAAGGAGTCGATGTGATCTTGATTGACCACGGACGTGCCGATGCCTTGAAAGAACCGGTTCAACGGGCGCTCGACAAAGGCATCAAAGTCGTTGCATTCGATAACGATTTGACGAACGAAGGCGTGACGGTCATCGACCAAGATGATTATTCACTAGCATGGCGCTCGCTAAAAGCACTCGCGGAAGATTTGGACGGGGAAGGGAACATCGTCACGATTTGGGTCGGTGGATTCACCCCGATGGAACGTCGACATACGATTTATGACGCGTTCTTAAAACGCTATCCCGGCATCCAGGAAGTCGCAAAGTTCGGTTCGGCGACGAACAACACGGCGCTCGATACGCAAAGCCAGATGGAGGCGATTTTGAAGAAGTACCCGGAAGGCGAAATTGATGCGGTGTTTGCGATGTGGGATGAGTTCGCAAAAGGGGCGAGCCGTGCCATCAAACAGGCAGGACGTGACGAGATTGCCGTCTATGGAATTGATTTGAGTGACGAAGATTTACAACTTATGCAAGAAGAGGGAAGTCCGTGGAAAGTGACAGCTGCCACAGATCCAGCCGAAATCGGTCGCATTCAAGTCCGTTACGCTTATCAAAAAGTAGTCGGGGACGAAACGCCTTCAATTCATTCGGTCGACCCATATCTAGTGGATCGTGATGTCTTGCCGGACGAGGCTGTCACGATGGATGACCTTGGACAGTACGTTCCGGGTTGGGGCGAATCAAATGCGGCATGGTCGGATTGGATGAAGGAGACGGACTGATGATTCACTTGGAACGAATCACGAAACAGTACGGTGACGTCACGGTGCTTGATCAACTGTCATTCAGTTTGAAGCCTGGAGACATTCATGGTCTCCTCGGTTTGAACGGGGCCGGTAAGAGTACCCTCATCAAACTGCTAAACGGAACGGTCGAACCGACGTCCGGCGAATTGTCCATTGATGGAAAACCAATCTGGCTCACACCAGCGGAAGCGATTCGTCATGGCATCATCACGGTATCGCAAGAAGTCGATGATGCGCTCTATTTGGACTTGCCTGTGTATGAGAATGTCCTTCCATGGCAGACGGTGAAATGGATTCGCCCGCAACGTTTGAAAGAGCGAGCGCAACGCGTGTTGTCCCGAGTCGGTTTAGAGGTCGATCCAACGATTCCAGCCGGTGAATACCCGCTCAGCGTGAAGCAGCGCCTTCTCATCGCCCGAGCACTCGAGAGCGATGCCAAGTATTTACTCCTCGACGAACCGACCGCTGCCTTATCGGAAACGGAGGCCGACGCCTTACTGGAATTGTTACAGAAGCTTGCGACAGAAGGAGTCGGAATTGTATTGGTCACGCATCGTTCAAACGAGCTCACACGGGTCACGTCGACATCTACGTTTCTTCGAGACGGACGTGTTGTGTACGATGGTCCGTACCAATCGCTCTCCTCGGAAGCGGTGCAGACATTTTTGAGTGGGACGACATTTGATGCAGTGTTAGAAAAGGCAGTGCCTGAAAATGAGATTTTCTTGTCTGCGCAGTTGCCCCTTCCACTCTTCCAATCTGACATTTCGATTGAAGCGTATCGCGGGGAAGTGCTCGGGATTGGTGGATTGACGGGAAGTGGGAAGACGGAACTGATGGAAGCATTGTTCGGTCTTTCTGGGATTCGTCAATCCATCACAATCGAGGGGAAAGAGCACGTGATCAAAGAACCGACAGACGCCGTACGTTTAGGATTTGCACTCGTTCCAGAGGAGAGACGTCGTCATGGATTATTTTTAGACGAGACGATTGAACGGAACGTGATTGCTGTCGCAGGAAAGACCGATGATGTCTCGGACGTATTGAAATCGCTTCGTGTCCGCTATGCGAACGTGAAACAACCGGTAAGTGAGCTGAGTGGCGGAAATCAGCAGAAGGTCGTCTTCAGCAAATGGTTGCTCGATGACCGAGACATCTATCTGCTCGACGAACCGACAAAAGGAATCGATATCGCAGCGAAACAAGACGTGTATGAACGCGTCATTGCACTCGCGAAACAAGGGAAGACCGTATTGTTCACGTCAAGTGAGCGACATGAACTCGAACGGGTCGCCAATCGAATCGTTTGGCTCGACCGTGGACAAATTGTAGAGAAAGGAGGCGTGTAAGATGGCACAATTGGTGGTCAAGGAACGAAAACGAATCAGCGGTCATATCGGTCAGTATGGGACGTTACTCGCAATCCTTGGTTTGATTGCGGTCTTTACCGTGACGAACAATCAATTTCTGACGTATGCAAATTTTAGTGACATCATCAAATCGGTTTCAATCGTGTCGTTACTTGCCCTTGGCGTCACATTCTCGCTCATCGTAGGAGGATTTGACTTATCAGTCGGATCGACGGCGAGTCTTGCGACAATCGGGGCGGCAGCAAGCCTCGTCCTTCATCGACAAGAGCTACTCGTCGCTCTGCTGATCCCACTTGCACTCGGGATTCTCGTCGGGCTGTTAAATGCGCTCGTCACAATCAAGTTTCGGTTGCCGGATTTACTAGCGACACTCGCCATCATGTACGTCATTAACGGGATTCAATTGACGTATACGAAAGGATTCTCGATTTATGACAACATGCCGATTGAAGGGGGGACGGCGCCAGGACGTTTCATCCCGTCGTTTCTATTCATCGGTCAAGGGACAATCGGTCCGATTCCGTTCGTCGCCCTACTCATGCTGGTATTCTTTATCGGAGCGCATCTGTTCTTGACTTATACGCGGACTGGGCGTGAGTTTTATTACGTCGGATCGAACGCCGAAGCGGCCCGTCGTTCTGGGATTGCCGTGAATCGCATTAAACTTTATGCCTACGTGCTCAGTGGGTTGTTTGCGGCCATCGGTGGGATCATTCTTGCATCTCGGATTGGGACTGGTCAGGTCTCGGCTGGGGCACCCCTCTTGATGGATGCTGTCGCGGCTGCCTACATCGGCTACGCCGTCTTTGGGACAGGGCGCCCGAACGTGATCGGGACATTGATTGGAGCTATTTTGATTGGAATTCTCTTGAACGGACTGACGATGTGGGACGTGCCGTATTATGCGCAAGACATCGTCAAAGGGACGATTTTAATTGGAGCGCTCGGTCTTTCTTATATTCAGAAGAAACAGCGGACATGACAAAACCCCCGGACATCAGTTGTTCGGGGGTTCGCTTTGTTCACGTGTCATTGAAAGAAACGGATACACACCACCATTCGTCTCCTGCATGAACGTGTCTTGTGGGATGAAACCTAGAGACTCGTATAATCGGATGGCCCGTTTATTAAACGTGACGACGGCAAGACGCACTGTGCGAGTCCCATATGTCGCCTCAATCCAATTTATGATTGACGTGAGGAATCGATGTCCGTTGCCGCTCCCCGTCAAATCAGGGCGCATGCCGAGACCGATAGAAACAGCGTCTACTGATTCGAATTGCAACGTGACGAAACCGATGAGTTCGTCGTCAAGAATGGCGAACGTTGTATCACCTCGCTCATCTGCATCTAAAAATAAGGCGAGATCTTCTTCGTCAGCATCCATATTGTAAAACGCGTATTCGCCTTCATAGCGCCACTCGAAGGCAATCAATTCGGCTTGCTCTTGGGTGAGTGGTTGAAACGTATAATTCATTGAAATTCCTCGTCTCTGATCGAATTGGTCATGCTACACTCAAATCGTATCATGAAAATAAGGGGAGGGAACATGATGGCAGTCAAATTGGACATGGTCGGGATCGTCGTGACGGATATGAAGCGGTCGCTCGATTTCTATCGGGCGCTCGGGTTTGAGATTCCGGAAGCGATGAACGGGGAAGCACATGTAGAGATTGACGAAGGAGGCGTGCGTCTCGCGTTCGATACGGTAGAAGTGGCCGAATCGGTATACGGGGAATGGAAACAGGCAGACGGGCATCGAATCGAGCTTGCCTTTTTATGTGACAGTCGAGAGTCGCTGAATACTTTGTATGATTCAGTCCTTGAACAAGGTTATGCGTCACACAAAGCACCGTGGGATGCGTTCTGGGGTCAACGTTACGCCATCCTGTACGATGCGGATGGGAATTTGATTAGTCTGTTCGCCTCATAAAAATAATCCCGGGCCATGTGGCTCGGGATTATTTTTTGTCGTGGCACTCTCCCCATGAACAAAGGGCATTCATGGCGGGTTGCAGTCCGAGGGCGTCTTCGGTCAATGAATATTCGACGTGCAGGTGCTTCTCGGTCGAGTAGTCGACACGGCGAACCATGCCGAGCTGCTCGAGCTCGCGCAATTGGTCGGTCAACACTTTTCGGCTGACGTCCGGAATCGCTCGTTGAATATCAGAAAAACGAAGCGGTCCATCTTGAAGCGTGCAGTACACTTGGGGGCGCCATTTGCCGCCGATAATCTCAAGTGCGCGGTTGACGGGGAACGATGTGGTCATGTTCAAGGAACCTCACTTTCGGGTAGTTACTTCAATGTGCGTACTTTTTTTCTTGCTTCAATGACAGTATCTTATCGTTACCCGCTAAATTGAGCAAACAAAAAGGAGTAGATGAAACATGACATATCCAAGAACGTTTTCACACATCGGTCTTTCTGTACCGAGCGTCGCTGAGGCCGTAAAATTTTATGAGGACGTGATGGGGTGGTATACGATTATGACACCATCAGACGTTGTCGAGGATGATTCGCCAATCGGTGTGATGTGTACCGACGTCTTCGGACCGGGCTGAGGCAAATTCCGAATCGCTCATATGTCAACGGGAGACGGAATCGGGATTGAGTTGTTCGAATTCCCGAACAACGAAACACCAGAAGACAACTTCGAGTTTTGGAAGACAGGGATCTTCCACTACTGTGTACAAGACCCTGACATCGAAGGGCTCGTCGAGAAGATTGTCGCTCACGGCGGGAGACAACGGATGCCGATTCGTGAATACTACCCAGGTGAAAAACCGTACCGCATGGTGTACTGCGAAGATCCATTCGGCAACCTCGTTGAAATTTATTCACACTCATACGAACTCACGTATTCGGAAGGAGCTTACTAAACATGAAAGCATGGCTACTCGATCAACCTGGTCTTGATCATCTGCATATTGGAGAAATCGACCGACCGACACCAGGAGCGGGAGAACTGTTGATTCGTGTCGAAGCGGTCGCCTTGAATCCGGTCGATTATAAAGTCGGATCAAACGGAAACCCGAATTGGTCATATCCACACATTCTCGGTGTCGACCTCGTCGGAGAAGTCGTTGAGGTCGGTTCGAGTATCGCCAACATCATTACGGGTTCGCGTGTGGCTGTTCATACGGATCTTTCGAAATATGGGGGATTCGCCGAGTATACGGTCGTCGATGCCCGGGCGTGTGCGGTCGTTACGCAAGGTGTAAGCGATGAGGCGGCGGCTTCTATCCTGTGTGCGGGGATGACAGCATATGAAGCGGTCATGCAGAAGCTGAACACGCGAGATAAGGAGACGATTCTCGTACACGCAGGAGCGGGCGGTGTCGGTGGATTTGCGATTCAGCTCGCAAAACGGCTCGGTCTGAAGGTATTCACGACGGCATCTCCTGAGAACGTTGAGTGGGTAGAATCACTCGGGGCGGACGTGGTGATTGATTATAACGTCGAGGACGTGACGGCACGGATCATGGAAGAAACAGATGGACGTGGTGTCGACCTGATTTTGAATACAGTCGGACGAGACGTTGCGACAGCAGACCTAGATCGTCTCGCATTCAGCGGACACCTCGCCTACATCGCCGGGCCACCAGACATGACGAACATGAAAGGCTTCACGTTATCTCCTTCGATTCACGAAGTGGCACTCGGGGCGGCGCATGCGAGCGAGGACGAACATGCGATTCGCAACTTGGCGTATATGGCCGAAGAGATGATGAACTTGCTCGATGCAGGTGAACTGAACGATCTCGTCACAGAAGTGTTGTCGTTCGACCAATTGAAAGAAGGTCTCGAAAAACTACAAACGCGAAAAGTGCGCGGTAAACTCATCGTCCGCATTCGCGACTGAAGAGAGGACTCCCTGTTATACTGACAGGGAGCTTATTTGTCGAGGAGGGGAAAGAATGGAGCGATTGGCAGACACGTATCGTCAGACGAACGTTCAATTGAGCGGTCACGGCAAACGGGAAGCCGGGGTATTGAAACGCGTATTTGAACAGGTGCGTGAAGATGAGCCGAGTGATCAGTATGGGCAGGGGAAAACGATTCGACAGTTCGAAGAGAAGATGGCACAGGTTCTTGGGAAAGAGTCGGCAGTTTTCTTTCCGAGCGGTACGATGGCACAGCAGATTGCGCTACGCATTTGGTGTGATGAGACAGGGAAGAAAAAGGTCGCATATCACCCGCTTTGTCACCTTGAAATTCATGAGCAGGATGGTTTAAAAGAGTTGCATCACATCGAACCGATTTTAGTGGGGGACGAAAACCGATTGATGACGCTCGAAGAGATTCAAGCGTTACCGGACATCGCGTGTCTGTTGCTCGAACTGCCACAACGAGAAATCGGTGGGGAATTGCCGACGTTCGAGGAACTTGTGGCAATTCATGAACACTGTCGTGAGAAAGGGATTCATCTACATCTGGATGGTGCACGACTGTTCGAATCGCTTCCGTATTATGAAAAAGAGGCTTCTGAGATTTGTGCGCTCTTTGATAGCGTATACGTCTCGTTTTATAAAGGAATCGGTGGCATTGCCGGTGCCATCCTTGCTGGACCGAAGGCATTTTGTGACACGTCGAAAGTATGGAAGCGACGCTACGGTGGTGACTTGATCAGCTTATATCCATACATCCTGTCTGCGGATTATTATTATGAGCTACGAAAAGACAAGATGGCCGAGTATCGAAACGAGGCCGTCCGCTTGGCAGCGCGCTTCAATGAACTCGATGGCGTGTGGACGACTCCACGCATCCCGGTCACGAATATGTTCCATCTTCATTTTCAAGGGGAGAAGGAAAAAATTGGTGAGAAAATTGCGCGCATCCAAGAAGAAACAGGAGTAGGCATTACGGGGTATCTTGTTGAAAAAGATGGGTACTGTTCAACCGAAGTAAGCATCGGAGATACGTTTGAACGGATTACGCGAGAACAGCTTGATGGATTGTTTCGGCAGTTCAGATGAATCAAAACATGCACCATTCCTTTTCGGGAACGGTGCATGTTTTTTACTGGCTTACAATCGCTTCGAGACGATCGAGTTGGGAAGTGAACCCTTCGACAGCGCCCATTTCGACGACTTGTTGGAGAGCCTCTTCATTCGGGAATTCGGAGCGACTAATGAATAACGTGCCTTCCGATGTATCGAGAAATTCATTTGTGATCGTCATGACAGGCAAGTCCGGATTGACGTGTCCGTCCGCATCCGAGAATGCATCCGTATAGACGATTTGGGAGTATGGATCGATGTCGATAAAGGTTGATTTGCCCCATGATTCCATACCATAAAAGTCACCTTGTTCTTTGTCGACACAAGTCATGCGATAATGCCAAATCCCCTCCGGTTTGAAGTCGAAGCTGTATACTTTCGTCTCCCATCCGGACGGTCCCCACCATTTCTCTAAATGTGCAGGTGTCGAGAATGCTTCAAATACAAGTTGGCGTGGTGCCTTGAATAGACGTTCCATAATCAATGTCGTGCCCTCTACATGTGATTTAACCGTACTCATGATCCATTCTCCTCTCGCTGTGACTCCGCTAAAAACGTCTCCAATCGATCGAGTCGCTCTGTTTCCCGAGCCATATAGGTCCGCCAAGCATCTAACGGTTCGAGTGCTTGAGACTT
Organism: Exiguobacterium sp. KJ 601; assembly: GCF_027161185.1. GTDB lineage: Bacteria > Bacillota > Bacilli > Exiguobacteriales > Exiguobacteriaceae > Exiguobacterium > Exiguobacterium profundum. Next base: position 147,161 of record NZ_JADHZG010000001.1, read on the forward strand.
GAGTGCATAACGTCTTCGATTGGCATCAATGGTTACTGTGACGAGACCTGCATCATACAGAATTCGCAAGTGCTTCGATGTCTGCGGTTGACTGATCCCAAGTTGATTTGCCATCATTCCGACCGTCCACTCTTGTTTCCGTAACAATTCGATCATCCGCAACCGGTTCGGGTCGGCTAACGCATGAAACAAAGAAGCCAATCTCTCTTCCATTTTTCGTCACCGTCCTCTTGCATTTAATATTCCCAATTAGGAATATTCCGTAACAGGAATACTCAATATTTAAACAATAAATCAAGTAGCATCTCACCAATCGGTCGTTCTTTTCCTTCATAAGGAAAAGCGTGGATATGGATGGCGGGATTAAAATTCAATTCGATGATACCGTATTCGATTTGCGCATCATCGAGAGAGGGAATCATCATATCGACACCACAGATGGTTGCCCCGACTGACTTAGCGGCATCGACAGCAATACGCTTATAGATGTCAGAAATTTGATCCGTATAGTCGATACTATCTCCGCCGGTACTGATATTAGAGTTTTCACGTAAGAAGACACGCTCATCGAGAGCGGGAATACTATCGGGTGTCTTGCCTTGAGCACGTAAAAATGAGATGACGACCTCGTCGATGTCGATTTTCTCGAGCGGTGTCTTGTATCCTTTTCCGCGTAACGGGTCTTCATTTTTTGTCGCAACGAGTTGACGGATCGAAGAGGTGCCATCTCCAGTGACGTTCGCCGGGACACGATGGAGGATGCCCGCGACATCATCCCCGATGACGAGGAAGCGATATTCTTTTCCGGGTAAGAATGTCTCAAGTAAAACGACATCATCAAACGTTTTCGCATACTGAAATGCAGACCGTGCTTCCTCATACGTCGCTCCGTCTTTAAAAATGTGAATACCGACTCCGAAGTTTGTAGACTTCGGCTTTAAGACGATGGGTTGTTTTGAAAATGAATGCCATGCCTGAGATAAATCCGATTCCTCTTGAAGTTCTACCCCTTCAGGGACACGAATGCCATGCTCTGCGAGTACAAACTTTGTCACCGTTTTATTCTCCATCATTAAGACGGAAACATAATTGTCTTTTGATGTTTTCGTTGCCTGTTTGACGTATTCTTCGTGTTTGCCGTTTCGAATCCGAATGAACTGGTCGGAACGATCGATGACATCGACACGATAACCACGTTTAATTGCGGATTTCATTAAGATTTGAGTAGACAGTTCCAGGTCGGCATAACCGTGGATGCGAAAACGATTTGCATAGGCGTCCTCATAAAAGTGTTCTGCTTGGGCGAGGGACCATGCGTGATAACCCGTCTCGGTCATAATCGTCTTTAATCGGGAAGCGTACGTCCGGTCCACGTGATCAATTTTTTCGCGTACAGCGGGAAAGACATCTTCGAAGCCGAGGTCATACTGTGTGTTGAACGAATCGATCGCGTCGAGAAGTTCTGTCGCGTACGTGTGTAAAGGTATGGCGTAACCATCTCGAGTCAATATGCTTGCGGGAGACATGCCTTCTTTGGCGACACGTTGTTGATTATTGTACGCTTCAGCTTGCCAATCGACATGAGATGTCTCCTTAGTAAAGGTCAAGTACAACAAAAACAGATGAAGGAACCGTAAATCTGAACGAGCAATTCCGGTCTTTTCAAACGGATTCAAATCGATATTGCGAATTTCAATGTAATCGATACCGTGTGCCTCGAGTTGATTTAAGTCGTTACCACCTTTCGATGTTTTCAATCGGATGGGGGAGTAGAGTTCGTTCGGATTGGCAATCTCGCCTTTGGCAATGAACCGTTTTACATCGTCTATATAACTTGAGAGTGTCGCATAATTTGGATAAAGCGGTTCAACATTCGTGTACCCACAGTCGCTATTCCGATAGGACAATGCTTGTTTATTTGAAAAAGTGTCTACATGGAGCGCTTGCATCTGGCTGACACATCGTTCTTCATAACTCGCATGTACGGCTGGGGTAGCACCGAGCAAATAGACGATGAGCCAACGCATTCGTAAATATTGACGAACTAACTTCAAATATAGGTGATCTTTGAAGCGTCGATATTGTTCAGGGGATCCTTCGTATAATGCGGATAACATCTCATCGGAAAATGAAAAGTTGAAATGGATTCCAGAAATGAGTTGTTTTTTCGCACCATATTTTTGGAGCAGATGCTCACGATAACGGCTAGCCTCTATTCCGGACACACCAAAATCAGCGAGTGGAATCGTACCACCTTCCGGCAAGGCACATGGCATCGATTGTGGCCAAAGGCGTTCATCGCCTATGTTGAGCGCCGTAATATCGTAAAGCGTTTCTAAAAAATGATGTGCCGCCTCAATCGTTGGAAACGTCGGGGTGACAAGCTCAATTTGACTTTCAGAAAAGTCGGTCGTGATATATGGATGTGTCGCTTTATGACCGAGTGCTTTTGGATGCTTCGTAACAGCTAGTGTGCCTTCTGACGTGACGCGTAACATTTCTCGCTCGATGGCAAATTTTCCACTTGTGATGAGATGGTGGGGTAGTTGATTAAACTGCTTCTGCAAGGGAAATCACTTCCTTTTTCGTTAGTCGGACAAAGAGGGCGGAGACAAGCCCTTTTGTGATACTTGAGATGGCGATACTCCACCAGATGGCATCGATTCCGAGATAAGGCTCAAGAAAAAATGCGAGCGGGATACGGGCCACTGTGAAAATAATCGAGATGGTCGCGGGGATTTTCGGTAATCCGAGTCCTGAGAAGTATCCGTTTCCAATCATTTCAATCGATGAGAAGACGAGCGAAATGCCGATAATTCGCAAGTAGCTCGCCCCAATTTCGATGGTTCGAACGTCATCGACGAATAGACCAATGAGTAAATCTGGGGCGAATAAAAAGAACAACATAATGAATCCTGTGTAAACCATCCCGAGTCGGGTCGTTACCCGGTAACCTTCATGAACACGATCTACTTTTCGTGCCCCGAGGTTTTGACCGGTATAGCTAGCCATTGCTCCGTTCAAGCCACCAATCATCATGTAGACAATCGATTCGATTTGAAGTCCGATGCGCTGTGCCGCAATCGCTTCCGTCCCGTATGAGCCAATCATGCGGGCAAGAAAAATACTGATTACCGTGAACAAAATCCGTTGGGTTGCCATCGGAAAACCAAGACGGATGATTTCTTTATAGTCAGCTCGAGTCGGCTGAACGACTTCATCCCAATTGAATAATGTACGAGCGCGGTGCCGAAACAATCCGAACATCATGACGTTGGCGACAAGTGTTGCAAGGGCAGCCCCGATCACACCGAGTTGGAATGGATAAATGAAAATCGGGGAGAGAATCATATTGAGGATGACACCTGTCGCATTGATTCGCATCGCTGTTGTCGTATTGCCATATGCACTGAATAGACGAGCAAACAGCAAATTAAAGAAAGAAAAGATGAGCATCGGCGCGCTGACGAATAAATATTCATACGCAAGTTGCTCCACAGCGGGGGCACCCATATTCAAAAAGCCGATGAGGGTATGACCGAACACAATTAGTAGTGAGGCGTACGAAAGACCGAGTGTTAGATTCAGACGCCTGCTGGCCCGGACATGACGCTGAACCGAATTGAGGTCACGTCTCCCGACAGCTTGTGATACTTTGATGCCGGCACCAACGACAATCAACGATTGAATCGCCTGTCCGAGCATGATATAAAAACTAGCCGCACCGATACTTGCCACAGCATCACTCCCGAGCGCACCGACCCAAAACATGTCGACGAGACTATACGTAAACTGTAATAACGAGCTACCGACGAGCGGAAGGGCAAGAGCCAGAATGACGCGTTGCACGTTTCCAATCGTCAAATCGACGGTTTTCACAAAGCAAGACTCCTTACATTCTTTATATAACCATTTAGTTATATATAAGCACGGTGTAATAGAATTGGCAATCATGATAGCCGAATCGATGAAAAATGGACACAAAAAAAGGAATTCGTGATGAATTCCTTAATGTCGATAACCGCGAATCCAAGTCGTCATATAGACGAGTGTCGCGATGATGAGCGTTGAAGCGAGTGCATAGATCGGATAGGCGGGAAGTGTATCTTCAAACAACGGATAGAACATAAACGACCCCATAAAAATAGGAACGGAGATGCCGAACGAGATGTATGCCGCTTTTGTCGCTTTCACTGTGATGATTTGTTCACGCTCATCGACTTCACTAAATTCAGTCATGCGGACAGACCATTGAGTGAAGCTCAACTGCTTGTTCGGCCGGGAGTTAAACGAATAGACTGTCCAAACAATGCCAAAAACAACGAGTAAAAGTAGTGGAAGCAGATTGAATTCAACTAAGAATCGGTCAGACTCGCTGACGGTCTTCGACACATCGGATAAAAATGAGCTGAATAGAAATGCCATCAGGACATACAGGATGATGCTGGAAATAGACTGAACGACAACGTGTTTCATTTTCTTTCCTCCTCGATTGTGAATATAGATTCGACCGGTTCCTCGAACACCCGTGCGATGTGCATCGCCAGCATGAGTGACGGTGTGTAGCTGCCTTTCTCGAGCGAGATGATCGTCTGTCTCGTCACACCGACCTTTTCGGCCAGGTCGCCTTGGGTTAACTGGTGCCGGGCACGCAGTTCTTTCACGCGGTTGACTAATGGCATCGTGCCACCTCATTTCTAGTTTCTACCATTAGTGTAAAACAAACTTTACATAATGTAAAGAGGACTTTACTCATTTGGGGATGATACAATAACGATATAGTCGAAAGGGGAGATGAGGGATGAAGGTGATTAGTGGACAACATCACGTGTCAGCGATGACCGGGGATGCTAAGAAGAACTTGCGATTCTACACGGAAATACTAGGGATGCGGCTCGTCAAAAAGACGGTTAACCAGGATGACCCATCGATGTATCACTTGTTCTATGCAGACGAGATGGGTACGCCTGGAACCGATTTGACGTTCTTTGAGTTACCGTTTCTCGGACAGACGTATCGAGGGTCAAGCAGTATTTCCCGGACAGCACTCAGGGTGCCGGATGGAGCGCTCGCGTACTGGCAGGAGCGTTTTGACGCGTTCGATGTATCTTACGGAGAAATCGAGTCGGTTTTAGGAAGGGCGACCCTTTCGTTCGAAGATCATGAGGGTCAACGTCTCTGTCTTGTAGAAGGAGGGAGCGGGACACCTTGGAGCAAAGGTCCAGTGCCAACGGACCTCGGTATCTTCGGTCTCGGATTCAGTGAATGGACGGTACGGCGGATCGACAAGACGGCACGGGTGCTGACAGAAGTGCTCGGCTATCGATATGTAACGACATTTGAACGGGATGGACATGACGTGCGTGTCTTTGAGACGGGCGAGGGTGGTGTGGCAACAGAGATTCATCTCGTCGATCGGCCGGATTTGCCATCGGAACGACCAGGGCGAGGGAGTGTGCATCATGTGGCGATTCGAGTGGAAGAAACAGACGATATGACGAAGTGGATCGAGAAGCTTGACGCACATGGAATCAGCCACTCTGGTCTTATTGACCGTTACTATTTTCAGTCGATTTACTTCCGCGAACCGAGCGGAATCTTAGTGGAACTGGCAACAGATGAACCGGGATTTGCGATGGATGAATCGCTTGAGAGACTCGGAGAGCGATTAGCCTTGCCTCCGTTTCTTGAGTCAAAGCGAGCAGAAATCGAATCAAAACTAAAGTCTTTGTAAGCGGAAAACCCGACGGACCATTTCAGTCCGTCGGGTTTTGTACGCCTAATAACATGGCGAGTTCGTTCGTTCGGTTGACGAGGAGATCCGCAATCGTGTATCGATCGAGTACATGAAGAAACGCCAACATGGCTTCATTCAAAACACCTCGTAAATCACAGGCAGGTGCGATGACGCATCGGCCTTCCCCGAAGCATTCCACGAGTTCGAACGGTTCCATCGTCCGAACGACTTCCCCTACATTGATGTCATCCATCGGTCGTGCGAGTCGAAAGCCGCCGCCTCGACCACGCACCGATTCCAAATAACCATGTTTCCCAAGCTCATATACGACCTTCATGACATGGTTTTTGGAGATGTTATATTGGTCTGCCACTTCTTGAATCGTGACGAGCCGATGTGAAAACGTAGCGCTATACATCAACGTTCGCAGTGCGTAGTCACATGTTTGCGTGAGTCTCATCCATCATCACCTCTCGTTTCATTGTACAAGACAATCCAAAAAAGTGCGATTCGAACAAATGTGAAAGGGTGATGGCGAAAATAAGTCAGAAACGTGAAATCTACTTTAAACAAGTATTTAATATATTGCTTTAAAGTGACTTGACTCACATAATGAACGTGTACAAAACAAAAGGGGGAAATTCACATGTTAGATCAACAAACGATTGAGATTGTAAAGGCGACGGCACCAGTTTTGAAAGAAAATGGTGTGACGATTACGAAGCATTTTTATCAACGAATGTTTGAACAAAATCCAGAAGTTCGTCACTTCTTCAACCATACGAACCAAAAGCGAGGACGTCAGCCGGAAGCACTCGCGAACGCGGTCTATGCGGCTGCGCTTCATATCGACCGACTCGAAGCGATTCTTCCTGCCATCCAACCAGCACTTCATAAACATAAAAGTTTGAACATCCGACCGGAGCATTATCCGATTGTCGGTGAGAACTTGCTTGCGGCGATTCAAGACGTACTCGGTGAAGCTGCAACACCTGACATCATCGATGCATGGGCAAAAGCTTACGGTGTGATTGCCGATGTCTTCATCTCACTCGAGAAAAAAATGTATGATGACGCGCCATGGGTCGGATTCAAACCGTTCGTCATCGAAGAAATCATAGTAGATACACCTGAAGTGAAACGATTCCGTCTCGTCGCGAAAGATGGAGTTATTGGCACAGCCATCCCAGGACAATACGTCTCGGTTCAAGCGCGCATTGCGGGAGAGGACATCCTACATCACCGTCAATATAGTGTCATCGAGACGACAGAAGACGGCTACTGGATTGCGCCGAAAGCGGAGGGACTCGTCTCAAACTGGCTCCATGAACAGACGGTCGGAACAGAAGTCCCGATGAGCGCACCAGCAGGAGAATTTATCCTTGAAACGTCTGATCGTCCGCTCACACTCATCGCGGGAGGAATCGGGATCACGCCCCTCTTCAACATGGCGAAGACGGCACTCGAACAAGGACGTCCTGTCACGTTATTGCACGCAGTTCGGAGTATGGACCTTCGTCCGCTCGGAGACGAACTCGATGAACTCGTGAATCAAGGGCTTAAATTCATCACACACGTGGATGACGTATCGGGTTGCATGAATAAGTCACACCTTGAAGCACTTGATGTGGAAGGGCATGATGTTTATACGTGCGGACCGAGTGCGATGATGGAGACGGTTGTAAGTGTGATTCCACAGGCACGATATGAATTTTTCGGACCGTCTGGAGTTCTTGCGACCAACTAAAAAAGACGACTGGAAAAAGTCGTCTTGATGCACAATATAGGTTATTCCGTGAGTTTACTTGAATGTATGACTTGTTTGTTGGCATCCAATGTTTCAAGTGACCACGAACCATCTGACGGTCGTGATGTTTCAATGACATATGTCATGGTGTAGCTTTCAATTTCGGGATCGTTGACAAGAAAATCTTTTGAGACATCGTCACCGTTTAACCGTAAATAGACGATATCTTCCGGTCGCTCTTTAAGGTGAACACCGATGTACTCCATGTCTTCAACTCGAAGGATGACGAAGTCAAAAGGCTGATTCGGCTCTGTTTGTTTCGTGACAGACCCTAAGTTCCCTGTTTCGACATCAATCTCAGCTAGACCGATGACGGAGCGGTCTTCATTTGTGTAAAAAGAGAGAACGGACTGTTCCATATTATGAATTTCAAACGTATACCAATTGTTCGTCGTCATATAACGATTCATTTCTTTTTCGGCATTTTCGTATGAGTCACCAGCCTGAATGTTAGTGTAGGTGTAAAGTCCGACACCGACTGCGATGGCTACGATGATGAGACCGGAAACGATTGTGAGTAAGAAGATTCGCTTCGACATGATTGTTCCTCCTGACTTTTATAAATACGAACACCCCATGCTTCGCAAATGCGTGCATGGGGTGTTTGATTAGTACGTCAAGCTCGCGGCGACGATGATCCCGACGACGAGTGATGCGGCGAACAAGCTGAAACCGATGGCCATGTTGCCATTCTCGACTTCTTTTTCTAAATTCACGCCTGGTGTAAGGATGTATTCAAACGTCCAGAACGCCAATACTTGGGCGGCGATACCGACGAGTCCCCAGATGAACGCATCGAGCAAGTTGACGCTGTTCGCCCAGACTGTATAAATGACGATGGCGAGTCCTAGTGCTTTCCCCCAAAGTTTCAACGCGACAGCCATGTTGCCTTCTTTGATTAACTTGCGTTCCGAATATTTGGTTGTTAGTGCGAAGATGATGAGTCCCGCGAGAATGAGACCGAATCCTGTCCCGAGGTGGGCCAGGAAGCTTAAGATTGAATCGAGTGTGATGAATGTCATGAGTTCGTCTCCTTCTGTATAGGTGTGCCAACGGCTAAGTAATAAGATTGGTTGTTCGTGATCATGCTGCCGGCGCGGACGCCGAGTGCGGATGGGTGTCCGTTCAAGCAAAAACATCCGACCATGTAATGTGTCTCCATACGACCTTTGACGGTTGTCGTCATCCGTGTCGGGAGTTCGATGAACTGTTGGTACACGGCCGTTTCTTCCGCATACGTTTGTAATGTTTCGCGATGAAACGGTTGGCCATCTTTCGTATACAAGATGACGGAGTCCCCTTCACGTCCGAATGCCGGCTTTTTGACATAGTCCGATTCACCGAGAAACGGTGTGTCTTCTAAGTAAGTCGGTAAAAAATATGTTCCGATGATGTTGCGCTCGGCTTGATCGAATAGTGTCTCCGTCTCATACAATTCCCAAATCAACGCCTGTACGCCTTTCGATTGCATGAGAAACGCAGAGAGGGGATTGAGCAGTGACACGTATTTTTGTTGATCGAGTTCAAGTAACCGAATGCCAATCAAGTCTCCGTCTGGAGCCCGGTCGTCCACAAGGTGCTCAATCGGATATGTTTGGCGATATAAGATGTCAATTCGCTCGCCCGATGGTGTGTAGACGCCGTCTTCGTCGACGAGTAAAGTGTGCAAAGGTACGAATTCAGACGGTACGTCGAGCGTTTCTTGTAAAAATCGTGCCGTCCACTTGTCTTCGATGTTATCATCATGTGCCGTAAAAACGATTTTCGGTGTGCCTTCTCGTTTGAGTCGATTCCACGCGGCGACGATCGCTTTCCGCAGCTCAATTTTCAGTTGGGGGGTGGCTTCCCTGTTCGGGTCGAGTAGACCAAACTCGGAAGCGACCACGCCGTTCACATCAAACAGCTCCTTAATGAAGGTCGGCGTATCTGCATTGAACTCCATCAACTTGAGTTGATCATCTTTCATGATCCAGTCGTAACGACCGATGATCGTCTCCTGCGGTATCGTCTTCGCCCGTAAGAACGGCAGACTCGCCTCAGGGTAACCAAGCAGTCGGAGCGTTTCGTCAGGTAGGGTGCGTAATAATTGATTCGTCTTCCGAAAAATCGAGTCAACCGCCTCGGTTGCCTCTCGGACAGAGGCAACCTGCGAGGCGGTCATCTCAAAACAATCATATAAGGCATATTCTTCATCGTTTAAATCGGGCCAAAAATAAGGGATTTGACTGTAAAGTTCGTCACGCGTCATCCGCCGAATCCACCTTTAGAGCCACTGCCGAGTCCAGATTTTGACGATCCTGAATTTGAGCCGTTCGATACGGCACCGGTCGCACCACCGTTGGCTTTGTACGTCTTATACGACGAAGAGCTCTTCAACGCATTTTTTGAGCGGAACAGGCTACCGAGTAAGAAGTAGCTGCCATAGTGCGGAGAGCGGTCGTCGTCACAATAATACGACTCGGTCTCGTCATTCCAGTCCCAATCGTCACATTCGTATCCGGTCGGTTCTTCCGGGAGTGCCGCCTCTTCATATTCATCCCCACCGCACGCGGCAAGGGAAGTGGTCAATACCGCAACGGATAGTCCGCTTAAAATTTTCTTGCTTGTCTTCATGTTGATTCCTCCAATTCATAACCAGTCGGTGTGACGTAGATAACATACACACCACGATCTTCATCTGTTTCTGCTGAATCGCGCTCATATTCTTTACCGGCGACATACAAGTATCGGCTTCCGAGCATGGCGAGTGCATCAAGGTGGCGGTCGACGTAATAGGCTTCGAGTAATGGGTTGTCAAACCGGTCGTCGAGCGTGCGGATTTCGACTTTGATGTCGCTCGTTTCGTGCTTGTCCATCGGTCCCTCTGTATAGCGATCGACATAAATTAAAAAGTATTGATCGCCTTCAAGGGCAGACGAGCGTTGTTTGTAGGTCATGCCGTCTTTGACGAAAAACTCACATTCACGACGAGCTAGCACTTCGTCTAAGCCGAGAGACGTGTAATGGTATAGTGGTTCGAACGATAATTCATTTTTATAGAGACGATACTCTAAGACGATGGAGTTCATAAGTCAGTCCTTCCTTTTTTCTTCTTATACGGAATCACCATCAAAATGGTTTCGTGAATCTTTTTGTGGTTACGTTTAGTATATAAGAGAGAAGGAGGGGGAAACAGTGCATATCTTATTTCGTGTGTGGAAAGGGTTAGCGAAATTATCATTTTTGAATGTCGTCTTAGCTTCGATTGGCATCATTATCTTAGGAACCGTGCTTGGTTATGTTTTAGAACCAGAGACATTCGGATCACTGTTTGATTCGTTCTGGTGGACGATGACGACATTGACGACCGTCGGATACGGGGACTTTTATCCGTCCTCCATGGCAGGGCGATGGCTCGGGATATTCTTATTCCTATTCGGGATTGGGATTATCGGGGCGTTGATTGGAAAATTGGTTGAAATCGGTGCGACGTTTCAACGGCTAAAACGGGAGGGAAGACTAGTGTATCGTGGAGAAGGACATTATGTGTATATCGGGTGGTCCCCGAAGACGAAGAAAGCAATCGATGAAGTACTTAACTACGAACCGAAAGCAGAGATCGTCTTGATTGATCAGTTAGTTGAGGAACCGTACGTGCACGATCAAGTTCACTTCGTATCAGGCGATGCTTCGGATGAAGCGGTATTGCTGCAAGCAAACGTCTTGAAGGCGCGACGCGTCGCGATTTTTGCGGATGCCCGTATCACGGAGACGTTACTCGCCGATGGGAAGTCGTTATTGATTGCGTCAGCGGTCGAGGCACTCTCTTCTGAGTATCAGGTGGACTTGCACACGGTCGTCGAAGTGTGTGAAGAAAGAAATATCTCGAAATTTAAACACGTCCGCGTCGACGATTTTATTTTAGCGAACGACTCGGTCTCCCTCTTGATGGCAAAAGCGACGTTACAACCTGGAACGACAGCAATTTTCCGTCAGTTGTTGAGCAAACAGTCAGGTGGGAACATTCAAGCGTTGAAACCAAAAGTCGAGTGGCAGAATGTTCGACAAGCAAATACAGCGTTACTTGAATCAGGGGTGACACTCATCGCAGTCAATGACCGCTTGGATGTGGCGATGATGCTCGATTTGCCGCTTCAGGAAACAGATATGTTATATGTCGTCTGTCATGACGATGTATTTGAACGATTATCGTAAGGAGTGAAGCCATGCATAACGGAACGTTTATCCGAAAGATGACACGCATGCAAAATGTGCAACGGTGGGATGAATATGCCCCCCATTATCATGATAACGCAGCGAGTCATAGCTTTCGTGTCGCGGTCTTTAGCTTGATCGCGGCTTATGTGGAAAAAGAGAACGGACGTGAAGTCGATTTGCTCGATTTACTCGGGAAAGCCATTTTCCACGACATGAATGAAGTCCAGACGGGCCCGATCATGCACCGGACGAAAAAAGAACCGACCTTGATCGGTCACATCGAGCGTATGGAACGAACAGCGAGTCTCGGTCTTGTCGAGCTGCTGTCGCAATCATTACGTCCTCACTTTCATCGTTTCGTGGTGGAAGCGGAAGATGATTCGTTCGAAGGTCGAATCGTGGACGGGATTGATTCGTTCGATGCGATGTTGTTCGTGCGACGAGAAGTCGCGCACGGCTCTCCGCACTTTGATGACAAGCTAGAAGAGATGAAAGCCGCACTCCGACATCATCCGATTGATTCGGTCCGCTGGCTGTTCGACCAGGTCGAGGCAGAAACGGATGTGTTGCGATTCATCGAGAACGTCATGCGGATGGATAGCGTCCGTCGCTGGAAAGGTCGCTTTAACACGATTGACGACAACGATGCGATTCATGGTTTCCGGGCTGCCGCGCTCGGTATGTTCAGTGGGCTCTTAGAGCGTGAGAAGTACGACGTCGATGTCGATGTCGCCGAACTCGTGGCTCGTCTTCTCTGTCACGATTTAGTTGAAGGGGTGACCGGAGACGTGCTCGGTCCAGTCAAACATTCGACGCAAGAGACGGGGGCTGCGTTTGAGGCATACGAGCGAGCGGAAAGTGAACGTCTGCTTGGACTGTTGCCTGAGTATATGCAACCGGCGTTCCGTCGATATATGGCTGACTCGAAAGACGATACGTATGAGGGAATGCTCGTCGACATGATGGACAAGCTTGATGCGCTCATCAAGATGAACATGGAGCGGAAGATGAACGGGGCCGAGTATGAGGTCACGTATCGCGAGCAGCTCCGTAAAGTCCAGATGCGATATGAGAATCCAAGCATGATTTTCTTCCTGGCGTATATCTTGCATGATTTAGACTATGTCACTAGTTAAAACCGTTTATCTTGAAGTCGCATACCTAAAAGGGTGCGGCTTTTTTTATATCATTTATTGACATATATCATTTAACGATATATATTGAGTATAAGAAATATATCATTCAATGATATAGGAGGTGGAAAGATGCCGCGAACGGACTCATTAGAGTTAGGGGAACTGACGGATAGTATGTTTTATATCCTGTTGGCGCTCACGACGCCGCGTCATGGCTATTTAGTCATGCAATTTGTCGAAGAGACCACGCGAGGGCGAATGCAAATTGGTCCGGCTTCGATGTATACGATTATCAAAAAGTTGTTGAATGCCGAACTGATTGAACCGATGGATGGGGACGGAAAGAAAAAGAACTATCGAATCACGAATAAAGGCCGCTCGATTTTAACGGATGATGTGAAGAGACGACAGGCGATGGTCGAAGATGCCTGTGTCATTTTGGATATGGAGGGATTAAGATGAGACAAAAGTATATGTCGAGCTGGGGATTGGCGTTTGCTGAAGAGCGTGAGATGCGGAAACTAGAACGAATGGCGGCCAAGGGATGGCATTTGAAGAAGTTTGCCCCGCTAGGATACACGCTCGTTGAAGGGGAACCGGAAGACGTTCAGTATAGTTTGGACTATCGTACTCGTCCAGACGAAGACTACTTTGACCTGTTTGCGTCGAGCGGGTGGGAACATGTCACATCAACCGGGGATGAGATTCATATTTTCAAAGGAGATCGAGATGCCAAGCCGATTTACTCGGATGTCGAAACAACAGAGGAAAAATATCATGACATGGAGCGTCAGATGGGAAGAGCTGCGCTCATCCTAGGTATTTTATGGATTGCACTCTTTTCGTTGTTTCAGTTTAATTGGCCAACCGTTGTCGAGACAATATTGATTGGGATTCAACTACTCGTGACGATCGGTCTCGTGTTTACAGGACTTCCGTACATCGGCTACCGTTTCAAACGCAAACGAATTAGCCGGGAGGGATGACTAGGCGGATGGCACAAGCCATCCGTCTTTGTTTCGTTCGACTGAACTATTCGAATGGGAAATAGTTAGGGAGAGAGAACTGTTTATTAGTGTCTATCTATGCAACAAATTAAAAATCATTCACAATAATTAATGCAAGCGATTTCATTAACTATTTGAGGAGGAATGAAGGATGTTGAAGAAACCACAAGGGATTGCTGTTCTAGCTGGAGTGACATCGATTGCACTGCTTTCGGGGCAACCGGTCGCACAGGCAGCGACACCACAGAACGGTACGATAATGCAATACTTTGAATGGTATGTTCCAAACGATGGGCAACATTGGAATCGACTCTCGAATGATTCGCAGCATTTGAAAGACATCGGGATCTCCACGGTTTGGATCCCGCCGGCGTATAAAGGGACGTCTCAAAATGATGTCGGATACGGGGCCTATGATTTGTATGATTTAGGAGAGTTCAATCAAAAAGGGACGACTCGGACGAAGTATGGAACGAAAGCGCAGCTACAGTCGGCGATCTCGAACTTACGCGGGAAAGGGATTGGCGTATATGGGGATGTCGTCATGAACCATAAAGGCGGAGCGGATTATACCGAGTCCGTTCAAGCGGTCGAGGTCAATCCTTCTAACCGAAATCAAGAGACGTCTGGGGAATATGCCATTTCTGCCTGGACGGGATTCAATTTTGCTGGACGGAACAATACATACTCGCCGTTCAAGTGGCGTTGGTATCACTTTGACGGGACTGACTGGGATCAGTCACGGAGTTTGAGCCGTATCTACAAATTCAAGAGCACGGGTAAAGCATGGGATAGTGAAGTGTCGGGTGAGAACGGGAACTATGACTACTTGATGTACGCCGATGTCGATTTTGAGCATCCGGAAGTACGTCAGGAGATGAAAAACTGGGGGAAATGGTACGCGGATTCGCTTGGATTGGACGGCTTCCGACTGGATGCGGTGAAGCATATCAATCATTCATACTTAAAGGAATGGGTGACGAGTGTTCGTCAGGCAACCGGAAAAGAGATGTTCACTGTTGCGGAGTATTGGAAGAATGACTTAGGGGCCATCAATGATTATTTGGCCAAGACGGGCTACACTCATTCCGTATTCGATGTACCACTCCATTACAATTTCCAAGCGGCAGGGAATGGTGGCGGTTACTATGACATGCGGAACATTCTAAAAGGTACGGTCGTCGAGCAGCACCCAACACTCGCTGTGACGATTGTCGACAATCATGATTCGCAACCAGGCCAGTCACTGGAATCAACAGTCGCGAATTGGTTCAAACCGCTTGCCTACGCGACCATCATGACACGTGGTCAAGGATATCCAGCACTCTTCTACGGAGATTATTATGGAACGAAAGGGACGACGAACCGTGAAATCCCGAATATGTCAGCGTCGCTTCAGCCGATTTTGAAAGCGCGTAAAGATTTCGCCTACGGTACACAACATGACTACATCAATCACCAAGACGTCATCGGGTGGACACGTGAAGGAGTGACGGACCGTGCGAAGTCTGGTCTTGCAACGATTTTATCGGACGGACCAGGCGGATCGAAATGGATGTATGTCGGAAAACAGAATGCAGGGGAAGTGTGGAAAGACATGACAGGAAATAACGGACGTCTCGTGACGATCAATGCGGACGGTTGGGGCGAGTTCTTCGTCAACGGTGGCTCGGTTTCCATCTATACGCAACAATGAATCAGTTAGACTTGTCTCTAAAGATAGGGGCGAGTCTTTTTTCTGAATTTTCACCACATAAGTTTTATACGTGATATAATGACCTAGTGTTAATTCTTGATAGGGAATACTTCCGATCCATGAATTCACATTGAACAACGTTGGTTGTTGGTTTTATCTATATTTTTGCGTTGTGACGCTGTTGAATTCAAGGAGGTTGTTATGAGTAAAGAAAAGATTGCCCAATTAAGAAAGCACGTCTCGCCGTTTGAAAAGTCCGATATTCGGATCAGTGTGCGGCAGATGATCAATACGATTTTACCGTTTCTCGTATCGTGGTTTTTAGCGTACCAACTACTAAGTGTCTCGATTTTCCTGACATTGCCGTTCACGTTGATTGCAGCAGGATTTGTCGTGCGGATGTTCATCATCTTCCATGACTGCACACACGGTTCATTCTTTAAAAATAAGAAGGCGAACGCGATTGTCGGAACCATTACAGGGGTCTTGACGTTATTTCCATACGAGAAGTGGAAACGAGAGCATGCGATTCATCATGCATCGAGTGGAAATTTGGATAAACGGGGTGTCGGCGACATCTGGGTCATGACGATTGAGGAGTATATCGAAGCGTCAAAATGGACTCGTCTAAAGTATCGCCTATATCGTCATCCGCTCGTTATGTTCGGTCTCGGACCACTTTGGCTTATTCTCGTCACGAGTCGTTTCAACCGAAAGGACGCGCGGAAAAAAGAACGACAAAATACGTATCTCATCAATATTTCTCTCGTCGTCCTATATAGCGCGCTCATCTATCTGATCGGTTGGCAAGCGTTCTTGATTGTACAAGGAACGACGATGTTCATCGCCGGTGTGCTCGGAATTTGGTTGTTCTATGTTCAGCATACGTTCGAAGATTCCTATTTTGAAGATGAGCAGGAATGGGATTATGTAAAGGCGGCCATCGAAGGAAGCTCGTATTACGAGTTGCCGAAAGTGCTTCAATGGGTGACGGGTAATATCGGATTCCATCATGTCCACCATCTGAGTCCACGCGTGCCGAACTACCATCTAGAAAAAGCACATACGTCGACACCGCCGTTACAACGGGCGACGACAATCGGACTGTTTTCAAGTTTGAAATCGTTACGCTACAAATTGTATGATGCGAACAACAAAACATTCGTCACGTTCCGAGAAGTGCGCCATCTCTTGCGCCGAACAAACACGGCATAAAAAAGATTGTCCCCTGTAAAAAAGGGACAATCTTTTTAGCGTTTCCAGACCCATTCATCACTCTCGTACTTCTTGACGAGCAAATCGATTTCGGCTTGCTGTTCTTTCGTGAAGACAAGCGGTTCGAACGTTAACGAGAACGCGTCCTTGAAACCGGTCTCGAATGCGGCCGCTACTTCGTCAAAGGAAACGAAACGCTTTAACGTGTCGTTCAAGGCGACGGCTTTTTCGCTGAAGCGGGTTTTGGCTTCGTGTTTCTCCGTCTCATCCATCGCGAAACAGTCAAACAACACCTCATCATCGACGGAGAGAGGAATCGAACCATGTTGAAGCACGGCCCCTTGATGGCGCACTTGTGCACTACCCGCGATCTTCTTCCCGTCGACAGCAAGCTCATAGTATGAAGCAGCATCGAAGCAGACGGCCGATTTTGGTTTGCGGAGCGCTTCGCGATCCTCTTCCGTCAATGGTACCGAAAATTCGGCGGGGACGCCGAGTTCGTGATATCCGCGACGAATCCCTTCCGTGAGTAGGCGATAGCTCTCGATGATATTCGTCGGGAGGGCAGGGGTCGATTCAGGCAAGATGACGCTATACGTCAACTCATCCGCATGCAACACGGCACGTCCCCCTGTTAAGCGACGAACGACCGGAATATTGTTCGCTTTGAGGGCGTCCCGGTCCAAGTCACGCGTCGCTCGCTGGAAACGTCCGACGCTGATTGCATGAGGTGCCCATGAATAAAAACGAAGCGTCGGTTTGAGCTCTCCCTTCGCGACCCAATTGGCGATGGCTTCATCAATCGCCATATTTTCGGCCGGGGAAGTCGATTCAGTTCTAAGTAAATGCCACGTCGTACCAGTCATAATCTCTCTTCTTTCTGTTAGTCGATTGGCAACATCGTGTGGCGACGCGCCTTGTGTACTTGCTCATCCGCATGGTATGACGAACGGACGAGTGGACCAGCCTCACAATGTGAGAATCCTTTTGATAGAGCGATCTCTTTCAACTCGGCGAACTCGTCTGGATGGTAGTAACGTTCCACCTCAAGGTGTTTCTTCGTCGGCTGCAAGTATTGACCGAGCGTCAAAATATCGACATTGTGCGCGCGTAGGTCATCCATCGCTTCAATCAATTCCTCTTTCGTCTCCCCAAGTCCGACCATGATCGATGACTTCGTCGGGATATCCGGGTTCAATTCTTTCGAACGCTTCAAGAACTCGAGTGTGCGGTCATATGTTGCTTTCGCACGAACTCTCGGTGTGAGGCGACGGACTGTCTCTAAGTTATGGTTCATGATGTCAGGACCCGCATCAATCAACGTCTGCAAGGCAGAGAAATCACCCATCATGTCTGACGGGAGCACCTCAATCGATGTCTCCGGGTTCATGGCGCGAACCGCGCGAACCGTTTCTGCGAAGACAGTAGCCCCGTAATCGTTCAAGTCGTCACGCGCGACAGCCGTGATGACGACGTGTTTCAAGTTCATAAGTCGAACCGATTCGGCAACACGTTTTGGCTCTTCCCAATCGAGCTCGTTCGGTTTTCCGGTCGTGACGGCACAAAAACGGCAAGCACGTGTACAGATGCTCCCGAGAATCATGAAGGTCGCAGTCCGACGTACCGCCCAACATTCATGGATGTTCGGACATTTTGCTTCCTCACATACCGTATGTAAATTTTTCTCGCGCATCATTTTCTTTAGGCCGGTATACGTGTCGTTCGTGTTTAATTTGATCTTTAACCATTCCGGCTTACGTTTCAGTTCCCCTCTTGCCACAATAATTTCCCCCTTTTTGAAAGTTAACCTGTATCGAATTGAGTTTACCAAAAAACGAATCAAAAACGAACCACAGAAATTATTGGTTTTGCCAATACAGTTCACTGTGTATCAAAACAGAAACATTGTTTCAAAATGGTTACGCTTTCACTTGAACAATTGTTTCTAAAAAGTGGAGTTGCTATACTGTTGTTGACCACCTGAATAAGGACCAAATGTAACTGATGCGATCAGGCATGGGGTGAACGAGCGTTGATGAGGCAACGCTTCTTCCTCCATGCCTTTTCGTTTGGGGGTCAGCCAAATTTGACTAAGGGGAGTGGGAACATGAACAAGGCACTGAATTGGACGGCAACACTCGGATTGACGACGGCATTGCTCGTCTCGTCGGTTCCAGCAGCAGACGCGGTCGTGGCGGAAGGGACGCCGACGATGTCGATTGACCAGCGCGTCAACACGAAGCTAGAGTCGATGACGCTCGAACAAAAAATCGGGCAGATGATCATGCCGGACTTCCGATTATGGAACGGGGCGAACCATACATCTCTTGCACCGGAAGTGGCGCGTGTCATCGATCGTTTCGATCTCGGTGGAGTGATATTGTTTGCGGAGAACGTGAAGGAAACGGAACAGACGACGAAACTCGTTCATGATTTGCAAGAAGTCGTGAAACAAGATGCCAGCAATGATGTCCCGTTATTCGTCACGATCGACCAAGAAGGTGGGATTGTGACACGACTTGGGACGGGAACGAATTTACCGGGGAATATGGCACTCGGGGCCACACGTAACAGTCAATATGCCTATGATGCAGGGAAAATCATCGGTTCTGAATTGAACGCACTCGGGGTAAACGTGAACTTCGGACCGGTACTTGACGTCAACAACAATCCGGGAAATCCGGTCATCGGCGTCCGTTCGTTCTCGAGCGACCCTGAACTAGTCGGGGAACTCGGTTCCGCGATGACACAAGGTATTCAAGACCAAGGTGTTGCAGCAACGGCGAAACATTTCCCAGGTCATGGCGATACGGCCGTCGACTCGCATTATGGGTTACCGGTTGTCGATAAATCACTCGACGAGTTGCGTGGTCTCGAGTTGTTACCGTTCAAACGTGCCATCACAGAAGGAATCGACATGATCATGACGGCGCATATCGGGATGCCACAAATCGAGGACGAGGTCGTCGAATCAGAACGCGGCACGTTCCCACTCCCGGCGACGCTTTCGGATGATGTCATCACGGGAGTGCTTCGTGAGGAACTTGGATATGAAGGAATCGTGGTGACCGACGCACTCAACATGCAAGCCATCGCAGACAATTTTACGGAAGCAGAGGCGGTCATCAAGACGTTCGAAGCAGGGGTCGACATCGCGCTCATGCCGACGATTTTACGCTCGGAAGCAGATGTGATCAAACTCGAAGCAATCTTTGAGGAAGTCATTGCGGCAGTGAAGGATGGACGTTTATCGGAGGCGACCATCGATGAATCAGTGGAACGCATTTTAAAACTGAAAGCAGAGCGTGGAATTTGGGGAGAAACGACGGACTCCACGACGCTCGAGATGAAGCTCGCAGAAGCGAATGCAACGGTAGGAAGCGCTGAGCATAAAGCGAAGGAACGTGAAATCGCGGAGGCGGCCGTCACTCTCGTGAAGAACGAGAAGAAGACGCTTCCATTCAAACCGAAAAAAGGAGACACGGTGCTCGTCTTGTCGCCAGCGAAAGACCAAACGGACAGCATGGTGAAAACAATCAAGTCACTAGAAAAGAATGCAGGGAATATGAAAGACGTGAACGTCATCACGGCCAACTACTCAGCATCAACGCCGCATCTAAATCAAAATCCGGCACTACGGCAACAAGTCGAAGCGGCTGACTATATCATCGTCGGTTCGAACGTGAACAACAGCGCCAAACTGAAGCCGACGTCAGCTGATCATTACGTGCCGGCGGAGGTGTTCCGTTACGCAAACGAGACAGGGAAGAAGTCAGTCTTACTTAGCTTGCGCAACCCATACGACATCGCCGTTCAACCGGATGCCCCCGCACATCTCTTAATCTATGGATTCAAAGGCGACCCGAATGGACCGGATTCGGAGGCGGGCAACTTGAAGTCGGCTGGTCCGAACTTGCCGGCAGGCATTCGTGCCATCTTCGGTGAAGTGAAGCCGCAAGGGAAACTGCCGGTAGATGTACCGAAATTTGTGGACGGTGTGTTCCAAGACGAAAATTACGCGCAGTTCGGTGATGGATTTAAAAACTGGAATCGCTAAACGAAAATGAGCTCGCCCGAAAATCGGGAGAGCTCATTTTTTCATGCCTCGAAATAGGCGATGACGAGTAGACCGGGACCGGTGTGGGCACCGATGGCAGACCCGACCAGTGTCTTCGTGATGTGCTTCGGTTCGAGATGTTCGCGGACCATCTTCTCGAACTGTTCGGCTTTTTCTAGGTCGTCACCATGACCGATGAAGAGGTCTCCGTTCTCGACGATCGACTTCGATTCGACTGTCCGTTCGACCATCCGGCGCATGACCTTTTTATGACCGCGTACCTTTTCGATCGGGACGAGCTTGCCGTCTTCGACCGTCAATAACGGTAAAATCGTCAACAAGTCTCCGATGAAAGCACTCGCCTTCGAGACACGTCCGCCCCGCATCAAATATTCGAGTGATTCGACCGTGAACAAGTGACGGACTTTACCGACGAGCGAAGCGGCATACTCGACCGTTTCTTCATACGTATGGTCTTGACTATACGCTGCGACCGTTTTGACGAACAATGCCTGTCCGACAGAGGCGGTCCGTGTATCGAGAACCGTGAATGTACTGTCTGGATATTCTTCTTTCAACATTTCGCCGACCATGACAGCGGTTTGGTATGTACCGGAGAGTTCTCCGGAGAAAGCGAGATATAAGAACGGGATTTCAGCCTCGAGATGCTGACGGAAACAGTGTTCGATTCGTGACGTCTCGATTTGGAACGTCTTTGGCGTCTTACCCTGACGCATCGCATCGTATACTTCTTTCGGTTGAATCGTTTCGCCGTCTAAAAATTCTTCGTTGTCGATGATGACACCGAGCGGTAAAATCTCAAGACCGTATTCGATGATTTGATCGTGTGTCAAATCGGCTCCGGTGTCTGTGATCAGTTTAAACATTGGATGAATCACTCCTCTGTTAATTGTTGTTCAATGTCGCGTAACGGCTCATTCCGTTTCCACATGCGTTCGAGCTGACTTGCAAACATCGTTTGCTCGTCTGCCGTTAATGTCGCGTTTTGGAGCGAACTGACAGTGGAAAGAACGCGGTAGGCCCGAGTGAGGACGTCTTGTACGGTGAGTGGGATCCCAAGCAAGTCTTCAAGTGAAGCCATCGTTTCCGGTACAATGGTTGGGTACGTGAACTTTGTCTCTTCCCCTTGGATGGCAAGGTCGTAAAAGTCACGGATGATTTCAGCACGTGCGCTTCCGCTCTGTCTTACGCTCAAGTAAATTTGAACGGCGACACCGCCACGAACGCGTCGTTGCGAAATCCCAGCGAACTTTTTGCCGTCGATCGACAAGTCGAAACTTCCTGGACAGTATGAACCGACGACTTCACCTGGGACGATGTCATTCGTGACGTCTTGGAACATGTGTTGGATGAGCGAGGTCATAGCCTCATAGCCGCTGTCGATTTGAATCCCGTCCTTCTCTGGTAAAATTAAAGAAAGGTTGAGGACGTCATCGTCTAGCACGACGGCTAATCCGCCTGAGTTTCGGACGACGGGACGGAATCTCTGTTCATGCAGGTAGCGAATTCCCTCTTTCAAATGAGGCAGCCGAGCATCCTGGATTCCGAGTACAATCGTATCGGTGTGCACCCATGCCCGCAAGACGGCACCTCGTTCTAGCGTTGACGCACATAACGTATCATCGGTCGCAAACGATTGTTCCGATTGAAACATCGTGCCAAGACTCGACTGATCGATGATGCGATAGCTCGGTTGTTGTAACAATGGATGGATCATATACATTAATTCCTTTTCACAAAAAATTTTCCTCCTCATTATAGCATGGAGGGAACGATTCGTTTGAAGTCGAATCTAGAACATAACGAAACGTAGGAGGGCATGTCATGTACTCGTCTCGAGGACAACTATCTGGATCGAAAGTATTTAAGGATCCGGTACATCGATATATTTATGTTTACGATCACCTCATTTGGGAGTTGATCAATACGAAAGAATTTCAGCGTTTGCGTCGTATCAAACAACTTGGAACGTCTTTTTTGACATTTCATGGCGCGGAGCACACGCGATTTCATCACTCGCTCGGCGTATATGAAATCGCACGCCAGTTAATCGATCAGTTCCAACAGTATCCGGAATGGGACGACCGCGACCGTGAACTACTGTTGGCAGCAGCGCTCTTGCACGATGTCGGACACGGTCCATTCTCGCACGCGTTCGAGCACGTCTTTTCCGTTCGTCATGAAGTGTGGACGGAGCGCATCATTTTAGGGGAAACCGAAGTAAATAGGGTTTTATCTGAGATGGGTGTCGGGTTTGCCGAAGAAGTGGCCTCCATCATCAATAAGACGCATCCGAATCGCTTGATCGTCAATATGCTCAGCTCACAGCTTGATGTCGACCGGATGGACTATTTGTTACGCGACGCTCACTTTGCGGGTGTCAGTTATGGAAAGTTTGATTTAGAACGCATGTTGCGCGTCTTGCGTCCGGATGAAGACCAAGTCGTGGTCAAGCAGTCTGGGATGCATACGATTGAAGACTATATTATGCGTCGCTATCAAATGTATTGGCAAGTGTACCTTCATCCGGCGACACGGTCGAGCGATCTCCTCTTGAAAGCGATTCTTGAGCGGGCACAGGAGCTCTATGAGAGTGGCTATGAGTTTAACATGACGCCGAAACACTTTTTGCCGATCTTTGAACGCACCGGTATGTCACTCGAACAATATTTGAAATTGGATGAGACGGTCGTCTACTTCTATTTCCAAGAATGGATGGAAGAAGACGACGCGATTCTAGCCGATTTGGCGAGTCGATTCGTGAATCGCCGATTATTAAAATATAAAAACTTCCCGGAAGCGAATCGTGTCCGTTATATGGAGCGCTTGCGACAGACGATGGAGACGATCGGGCTTCCACCAACATACTATCTGCTTGAAGATCAATTGAGTCAATTGCCATACGATTTATATAAAGGACAAGGCAAATACGAGGGGATTTATCTACAGATGAATGACGGGGAGCGAA
Organism: Exiguobacterium sp. KJ 601; assembly: GCF_027161185.1. GTDB lineage: Bacteria > Bacillota > Bacilli > Exiguobacteriales > Exiguobacteriaceae > Exiguobacterium > Exiguobacterium profundum. The sequence continues at coordinate 171,002 of NZ_JADHZG010000001.1, forward strand.
AAGAGATTTCAGAGGTCTCGATGCTCGTCCAGTCGATTTTGAACTCGAGACAATCGGATGAAAAAATTTATTATCCGGAAGATGTGTTGTTGAATTTAAAAGATTATGCGAATGAAAAATCGTGGATTTTATCGACATTGAAGGACGATTAAACACGCAAAGGGGCGTGACACGATGGAGATTGCGACACTGATTGGTGGAATCGGGATTTTTTTACTCGGGATGACGTTACTGACAGATACGCTCAAAAAATGGGCTGGTACACGATTGCGTCATCGGTTGAATCAATTCACCGACGGCTCTTTATCAGGGGCGACTCTCGGCGCAATGCTGACGACCCTGTTTCAATCTTCTTCGGTGACGACACTGATGACGATTGGTTTTGTGAGCGCGGGGCTTCTCACGTTCACGCAATCGTTACCTCTCGTAATTGGCGCAAACGTAGGCAGCGCGACGACGGGATGGATCATTGCCATCCTCGGCTATAACTTAGACGTGCGCCAGTTGTTTTTGCCGATCATTGGAATCGGGATGGCGTTTCGTCTATCCAGTCCGCGCCTTAGCCGTGTGGGACTGTTGCTCGTCAGTGTCGGGTTGATCTTTGTTGGGATTGGGACACTTCAAGAAGCGATGCGGGATGTCGTCACGTTCTCGTTTGGCTCGGCCGGTGAGATGACCGTTCTGCATCAGGCACTTCTGATTGGAATCGGATTTATGATGACCGCCGTCCTTCAGTCATCGACGATTGGACTCGTGCTAACGATGACGGCTCTCGCGACGGCGGCGATTTCACTCCCGCAAGCCGCTTATTTGGTGCTTGGTCAAAGTGCGGGGACGAGCCTCGTCGTGGCACTCGGTTCAATCGGAGGCTGGAAGTCAGCCCGACGCATTGTATTGGGGCATGCCATCTACCACGTGTCAATCGTCCTCATTGGATGGCTGACGTTCCCTGTTCTCTTCGAGGTCGTCAATCGAGTAGCCGATTGGTTCAACTGGAACGACTTATTACGTCTCGCCTTATTCCATACGACATTCCATCTACTAGGTGTGATCTTATTCCTACCATTTTATCAAACGTTCGCACGTCGATTACTGAAGTGGATTCCGAGTCGCTCCGAAAAATTGACACGTCTGCTCGATAAAAACATGTCACAACTCCCTACGGTCGCTCTTGAAGCGGCACGACGCTCTTTACTTGAAATCGAACGATATTTAGGAAATGAGACGGAATTGCTTGTCCGAGAGGGACGTCTTCGTGAAGATGAATTGACGCTCGTCGACAAGACGTTGAGCGATGTCCGTGTCTTTTTGAGCACGATACGTCTTGAAGATGAAGGAAAGCAAAATGATTATGGCCAACATCTATCCCTCTTGCATACGATCGATCATCTGGAACGCTGGTTATATGTCTTGCGAGAAGTCGAACCGGTCCACGCACTTCGGGACACCGACTTTTTAGCGGCACGAGAACTCGTATTGCATGAGCTTGACCTTGTGAATCAACTGAATCATCATACGCCACCAGAGGATTCGAAGCTGTGGAAACAGGCCTCAAAACAACTGGCGGAATATCGGAAAGCACATCGCTCGGAGCTGCTAGAAGAGACGGCGGCGAATCAGTTGGAGATGGACCAGACGATACAAAAAGTACAAGTATTGCTCTGGCTCGACCGTATCGGCTACCACATCTGGCGAGCGACACGTCACTTGATTAAGCCGACCGTACCGAGTGAACGGTTCGACGTGAACCGAGAAGACTAGAACAAAAAACGGACTCCATATCAGGAGTCCGTTCGTCACTTACTTCTTATCTGCGTGCATTACACCGGCTTGTCCGTAATGTGTCGCATCCATCTCTTCGATGAAGACGGTGATGTTTTCTTTTGGCGCATTCGTCGTTTCGGAGACGGCATCCGTCACTTTTTCAATCAACGCGCGTTTTTGTTCCACGGTACGGCCCGGGAGCATTTTTACAGTTACATAAGGCATGGTCATTCCTCCTTTGCTGAAGTCTCTTTCATTGTAGAGAATCCCCTTCCTCTAGAAAAGAAAATTCTCATCTACCGAGAAACATGGGCTCACTTTTACCGGATTTGGGGTAATAAACAAGACAGAGCGAATGTAGGAGGAATCGGGATGAAGTGGAAAGGAAGACAACAGAGCCGGAACGTCGAGGATCGACGTGGCCGTAGCATCGGAGGGAAAGGGATTGCCGGGGTCGGAGGCGGTCTCGGGTTGATTCTCGTCATCGTCTTTACATTATTGAACGGGGGAAGCCCGACCGATCTCGTCAACAATATCGGACTCGGGGAACCTCAATCGGAGGGGACGTATACGGGAACGGCTCGTGAAGAGGAGATGGCAGATTTCGTAGCGGTCGTCTTGAAGGATACGGAAGAAGTGTGGACAGACATCTTCGCTGAAAATGGGATGACCTATGAAGAGCCGACGCTCGTCCTATTTTCCGGACAGGTTGAATCCGCTTGTGGTATTGCCGGCTCGGCTGTGGGTCCGTTCTATTGTCCCGGCGACCAAAAACTGTATATCGATTTGAGTTTTTATGATGAACTGAGTCAACGTTTCAATGCACCAGGGGATTTTGCGATGGCTTATGTCGTCGCCCATGAGGTCGGGCATCATGTCCAGACGCTTCTCGGGACGACAGAAGAAATCATGCCGCTTCGGAACGAGATGAGCGAGACCGAATTCAATCGCTATCTCGTCCGCTTTGAGTTGCAGGCAGACTACTATGCAGGCGTATGGGCCCATCACGCGCAAGGGTTAGGGTATCTTGAAGCGGGGGACGTGGAAGAAGCGATGAATGCCGCGCATCAGATTGGCGATGACACGCTGCAGCGTCAGGCACGTGGATATGTGACGCCAGACTCGTTCACACATGGGACATCGGAACAACGCATGCGTTGGTTCGAGAGAGGATTTGAGAACGGATCGATTCAAGGTGGTGACACGTTCAATACGAACAACTTATAGATCGGGCGTACGCTCGATCTTTTTAGGTGATTGGAATATGGGGAAGGAATCCGCTATCATAAAAGAACAACAGTTGCAGGAAGGGGATGACCAAATGGAATCCTTACTTACGAAAATTGATTTAGCGAAAGAGGATATGACAGCGGTCGAAAAGAAGATCGCCGACTATATTTTGTCCCATTCAACGCTCATTCCAAACATGACGACAAAAGAGCTAGCGCAAAAGACGGATGTATCCGAGGCGAGTATCGTTCGTTTCGCACGAGTCGTCGGGATTGATAGTTTTAAAGCGTTCAAGCTCGCGCTTGTGAAAGACTTGGCTGTCACGGAGACGACGCTGACGGACTTCAACGTCCTCCAGCAAAAGGACACGCCGTATGACTCGTTCCAAAAAGTCATCCATGTGAACAAGGCGGCAATCGAGGCGTGCGCCGAAGCGATGGATAAACGAGAACTTGAACATGCAGTGGACCTGTTCGCTCGCGCGAACCGCGTCATCTTTTACGGGGTCGGGGGGTCTTCGACTGCGGCAATCGATGCGCAATATAAGTTTACGAAGCTGGGATATGCGGCCACGACCTCTCCCGATTTTCATTATATGTTGTCGCTGATCCCGCATTTAGGAAAGTCTGATGTATTCGTCGCAATCAGCACGTCAGGACGAACGAAAGATGTGCTCGAGCTTGTCCGATTTGCGAAAAAGAAACGTGTTCCGGTCATCGCCATCACTAACCTCGACAAATCACCGCTTTACCGAGAAGCGGACGTTCGACTCTGTACACCGAACGTCGAGAGCGACTTCCGAATCGCGAGCATCGCCTCACGGATGACACAATTGACGATTGTCGATACGTTATATATGGGACTCCTCCACCGGAAGGGAGAAGGGTTGATTGATCGGTACGCAGAAGCCCGTGATGAGATGGTGAAACTACGCCGATGATTCGACCTTATACGGCCGAAGATCGTCAAGAATTGCAACGCTTTTTGATGGACCAGCGCACATTCGCAAGATTGAATGAACAGATAGTCGAGATGTTTCGTGACGAGAACGTGGCAGATTTTGAAGAAGAAGGTACGATTAGCCTGATTTTTCGTGAAGAAGAGCGAATCGTGGCAATCGCCGACCTCTTAAAAAAACATCCGATCGATGGCTCGCTTTGGCTTGGTTTGTTCGTTGTCGAAGAATCTCTCCATGGGACAGGTTTGGCGCAAACGTTGTATGAACAATTGGAAGACCAATATATGCGCCCGTATCAGACGGTATTTCGATTAGGTGTCCTTCCAAACAATCTCCGCGCTCGTCGGTTCTGGGAGCGAAACGGATACGTGTATGAGAAGGATTCGATCACGAATAAAGGAACACGCGTGCACGTCTTGAAAAAACGACTCATTCGTTCAGAGTGAGTTTTTATTTAAAGTTTGTTTGAAATTTAATTTCATAAAAATTAAATTATAAATTGACTTTAAATTTCAATATAGTACGATGAAATCATAAGAGAAGAAAGGATGGTGGCGATGCTAGATAAACTGGCTACAGAAAGACGGAATGAACGAACGATGCACCTGGACGAGATGTCGATTGAGGAACGATTGGCGATTATGAATGCAGAGGATCAACAAGTTCCTCAAGTGATTCAAGAGCAACTTCCGGTCATCACAAAAGTCGTGGAGCGAGTCATCGCATCCTTTCGTAAAGGCGGTCGCCTGATTTATATCGGTGCGGGCACGAGTGGACGTTTAGGGATTTTAGACGCAGCGGAGTGTGTGCCAACTTTTGGAGTATCACCCAATCAAGTCATCGGACTGATTGCCGGCGGCGAACGTGCGCTCATTCAAGCCGTTGAGGGAGCAGAAGACAGTAAGGAATTGGCGGTCACAGATTTGAAAGCGCTTCATTTGACGGCAGAGGATACAGTCGTTGGGATTGCAGCGAGCGGTCGAACGCCATATGTGGTCGGAGGTCTCGATTACGCACGAGAACTCGGTGCCACAACCGCTTCAATTTCATGTAATCGCGATGCAGTCATCAGTCGACATGCGGATTACCCGATTGAAGTGGAAACGGGACCGGAAGTACTGACCGGTTCAACGAGATTGAAGGCGGGAACAGCACAGAAACTTGTCCTCAACATGATTTCGACGACGTCGATGATTGGAGTAGGGAAAGTGTATCAAAACTTGATGGTTGATGTGCAACCGACGAATGAAAAGCTAGAAGTGCGTGCCAAGCGGATGATTGCAGAAGCGACAGGGGTCGACATGGAAATGGCCGCGCGTTATTTTGCTTCATCCAAGGGGCACGTCAAAACGGCGATTGTCATGATTTTAGCGGACGTCTCTTATGAGGAGGCTGTCAAACGATTAGAGCGCGCGAACGGATTCGTCCGCGAGGCGCTATAAGGGGGAAATCGAGATGAAGAAAGAAGAGGTTTTAGCACGGGATATCCTCGCACATGTCGGGGGGAAAGAGAACATCCGTCAACTCGCGCATTGTATGACACGTGTTCGACTGACGCTGAAAGATGAAACGAAGGCAGACATTGACGCATTGAAAAAGATTGACGGGGTCATGGGTGTCATCAATGATGAGACGCTGCAAATCGTCGTCGGCCCAGGTACTGTGAATCGGGTCGCGGATTATATGAGTCATGAGACAGGGCTCGCAATCGGGGAAGAGTCGGTTGATGCGAACCTGACGTTAGAGGAGCGTGCGGCAATCGAACGCCAGAAGGTGAAAGAAAAACAAAAGTCACCGTTCAAACGATTCCTTCGTCGCCTCGGGAATATCTTCATTCCGCTCATTCCGGGACTTGTCGCCTCGGGGATCATTAACGGAGCAGCGAACTTTGCCGTCAACGCCGGCGTCGACCGGACGGAGACATGGATGCAGATTCTACTCGTGCTCGGTAGCACGGTCTTCGCGTACTTAGCCATCCTTGTCGGTTGGAACACGGCAAAAGAGTTTGGAGGAACGCCGGTACTCGGGGCGATTGCCGGGGGGATCCTGTTCAACCCGCTCCTCGCGGACATCGTCATTTATGGGGAGCCGCTCGTCGTCGGGCGTGGTGGATTATTCGGTGTTATTTTTGCCGGTTGGCTCATGACGTATATCGAGAAGCACATTCGTCGCTTCATGCCGGTATCCATTGATATTATTTTCACACCACTCTTTACAGTCTTGATCGTTGGATTTACTGCTTTATATGCAATCATGCCGGTCGCTGGCGTATTGTCAGACGGTATCATGCGAGGAATCAATGCGACGCTTGAATTCGGGGGACCTGTCGCAGGGGCACTCTTGGCCGGATTCTTCTTACCGCTTGTCATGGTCGGATTGCATCACGGTTTGACGCCAATCCATTTGGAACTGTTGAACACGGTCGGAACAACGGCCCTTCTCCCAATCTTGGCGATGGCCGGGGCGGGTCAAGTCGGTGCAGCGCTTGCAATCTTTGTGAAGACGCGCAACCCACGCCTTCGCAATATTATCAAAGGGGCCATTCCGGTAGGTTTCCTTGGAATCGGGGAACCGCTCCTGTATGGTGTCACGCTTCCGCTCGGACGACCCTTCTTGACAGCGTGTCTCGGGGCCGCGGTCGGTGGTGCCTTCCAAGCGACAATGAAGACAGCGGCGCTCGGGGTTGGTGTTTCCGGTCTATCGCTCACACCATTGATTGATAATGGCATGTATTTGACGTACATTGCCGGACTATTGATTTCATATACGGCAGGCTTCCTGTTTACTTATTTCTTCGGTTTCAAAGAAGAGATGGCGGACGGAATTTGACAAACAAAGATGGCTCCAGTCGAGTCATCTTTTTCTCTACTTTTGGAAAGGTGGATTCATATGAGAGGGATTTCAGTGTACTTAGGCGATGAACTGACACTTGATTCGATGGCTTGGATGGAACGCATGCGAGAGGCAGGGTTTACGAGCATCTTCACGTCGCTCCATATTCCGGAAGACGATCCGACAACTTATACGGAACGACTTCAGCAATTAGGTGCGTTGGCAAGTCGTCTAAAGATGGAACTCGTGGCGGATATCGCTCCATCGTCTCTACAGGCACTCGGTAAGACTTGGGATGATGCTCATGCGCTGATGGAGTGGGGTGTCACCGGGTTACGTGTTGACTATGGTGTCACACCGAAACAAGTGGCGGATTTATCACGACATATGATGGTCGCCCTCAATGCGAGTACGCTCACGGAAGCAGAGCTTGAAGAGATGCTACGACAAGGGCTACGACGTGAGCATGTCGAAGCGTGGCATAACTTTTATCCTCGTCCGGAAACAGGACTCGAGCGTTCTTGGTTTGATGAAAGAAACGCCTGGTTACATGCGCAAGGAATACGGGTACAAGCATTCATCCCTGGAGATGAACGGTTACGTGGCCCCCTTCATGAGACATTACCGACACTCGAGATGCACCGCCACCAATCTCCGTTTTCGTGTTATATCGATTTACAAGCGAGGGTCGATCGAATCTTGATTGGAGATCCGTGTATATCCAATCAGACGATGCGACAGTTTCGGGAGTACGACGAGGGCGTCATCGTTCTTCGAGCGACCACACGAAATCATGATGATTCGGTTCCAACCAGTCACACGAATCGGATGGACCCAGCCCGGGACGTCATCCGTTCGGTCGAATCGAGAGCGTATGGACGACCTGGGGACCATTTGATTCAACCGCGAGATACAGAAGAACGAATGCTCGGCAGTATCACGATCGACAATGAACGTTACGGTCGTTATGCAGGGGAACTGCAAATAACGAAGCGGGATTTGCCGGCAGATGAGCGCGTCAATGTCATCGGAAGGATCATTGAAGAAGATCGTTCATTAATCCAACAGATCGGTCCAGGAGGACGCTTTCAAATCGAATGGGTGTGACTCAGGATTGCCACCATCCTATGTCATTGTGTACAGTAGAGAGGGAGGGTGGAACATGAAAGACATTAATTTTAATATTATTTCAGACGATGCGACGGACGGACACGGTGGTTTTGGTGTCGGTTCGCTTAGTTTAAATAACATGTCTCCGGTCATCATCGATGTCGAAGAAGGCGTTGCAACAATCGATATGGGAGCGATGCACGCCAAGTCTGCCATCGAGAAACGGATTAAGTTTTTGACGGACCCGGAAGCGGTACCGAACGGGAAACCGTATTGGATCGTGTGGGTGACGGTCGGTCGAAAACCAGAAGGCTTTTATTATGGCGGTGTCGCGGCATGTGACATGTTAGTTGACGTGGAAGCGAGACGGGGTTATAAATTATTACCGTATCACGTTAATCAAATGGATAAATCGTTAAAGGGTCGGATTTTAATCGACATGATGGACGCTCCGTCCCGCGACGTTTTAGCGAACTTCTTACAAGAACATCGTCCTGAGATTTGGGCAAACTCGACTGAACTTCATGCAGAGCTCGAGCGTGTAGACGCTGAGTAAAAAGATTGGACGAATTTTCGTCTCCAATCTTTTTTGTTTCAAGTTTTTGGGAATTTCAAGAGAATTTGTAACTGAAGAGATATTCAGTTGTAATTGTATGAAAATTCAGTATTATGATATACTGACTACATTGTGAAAAAAAGAAAGGGTGATACGATGAGCGAAACGAAAAAAATCTTAATCGGTCTCGCGCTAGGTGTTGTTGTTGGTCTCGGATTGGCGGGCTTGCCGGATAATGTTTATGAGATTGTGAATCCGTATATTTTATCTCCGGTCGGAACGATCTTTTTGAATTTAATTAAAATGTTAGTCGTACCGATTGTCTTCTTCTCAATTATTTTAGGCGTCATGGGTCTCGGGGACCCGAAAGAACTAGGTCGAGTCGGGTCGAAGTCGATTCTGTTCTTCTTAGCGACGACAGCGCTCGCGATCATGTTAGCGATGGGTGTTGCATCCGTCTTACAGCCAGGGGAGCGTGGGGACTTCCCAACGACAGGTCTTGAATTTGAATCAACAGCGACCGAGGAATCGTCTAATATCGTACAGACATTCGTCAATATGATTCCAACGAATCCGATTACGGCGCTCGCTGAAGGAAACATGCTTCAAATCATCGTCTTTGCGGCATTGATTGGGTTTGCGTTGATTGCCCTCGGGGACAAGGCGAAGACGTGGCGTCAATTCGTCAAACAAGGCGATCGCATCATGATGTACTTGATTCATCTTGTGATGAAGCTCGCTCCATACGGCGCATTCGCATTGATTGCTTCTGCAATCGGGGGCATCGGTCTCGACGCGGTTGTCGCAATGGCGTGGTATATGATTGCCGTCGTCTTGACGCTATTCTTACATGCAACGATTGTCTACGGGGCAGCGGTTTACTTCATCGGGAAGATGAGCCCAGTCTTCTTCTTCAAGAACTTCTATGAGGCGATGACGTTCGCGTTCTCGACTTCTTCGTCAAATGCGACGCTTCCAGTATCGATGGAAGTCGCACAGAAAAAACTCGGTGTGCCGCGTTCGATTTCGTCGTTCGTACAGCCACTCGGAGCAACGGTCAACATGGACGGAACGGCAATCATGCAAGGGGTTGCGACGATTTTCATTGCGCAAGTGTTTGCAGCTGATCTAACGATGACTGAGTTGTTGACAGTCGTCATCACGGCGGTCCTCGCTTCGATCGGTACAGCGGGTGTACCGGGAGTCGGACTTGTCATGCTTGCGCTCGTCCTTCAGTCAGTCAACTTACCGGTAGAGGGAATCGCCCTCATTATCGGGGTCGACCGTATTCTCGATATGCTTCGCACATCTGTCAACATCACGGGGGATGCGGCATGTGCGGTTGTCGTTTCGAAATTGGAAGAAAAACATCTACCACCAGTCGACGAAGACTCGTGGGATGAAGCAGGTGCGACCTCTTCATCATCGCTATGATATAGTGAAGGACCATGACGACATGTCATGGTCCTTATTTTGTGAATAGAAAGAGTGATGGTTATGGAATGGGAACTGCTCCCGCTCCCTTTATTTTTGATGATCAGTATTTTATTGAATAGTGTGATTGCGGTCGCCGGTGTCATCCCAAGTGCTTTTCTAACAGCCATCAATGTGAGTGTCCTCGGTCTCGTGCCGGGTATCCTCGTATCGATTGTCGGGGAGGCAGTTGGCGCCGTCGTGAGTTTCATCCTTTATCGAAAAGCCCTACACCGTTATGTTTCCCCAAATGGTAGCCGATTTCAACGGCTTCGGGAGTCCGAAGGAGCCGAGGCTTGGTTTCTCGTCCTCGGGATGCGTCTTATGCCATTCGTTCCTTCTGGTCTCGTCACGTTATCGGCGGCGTTCAGTCGCATGACGCTCGCCTCGTTCGCAGTAGCAAGTACGATTGGAAAGATTCCTGCCTTGATTATGGAAGGACTGGCGGTGACGGCAGCGATGCAGTTAACGATTGGATGGCAATTGTTTTTAGTTGGTGTCGTCGCCATGACGTATCTTGTTTGGCGAATGCGTCAAAGGAGTGGCGAGAAAATGTGACAAAACGCTTCGACGAAACGTTTGCCGGTCGTCTTTTTCCGCAACATGGTCCAATCGATTAAAATGGATTCTTCAAAGTCCTTCAGGAATGCCTCGTGCAGTTCTTGAATGGATGTAGTATCGAATTGGGCAATCATCATCTCGTGGTTGAGAAACATACTACGAAAGTCGAAGTTGGCTGACCCGACGAGGGCAACTTTGCCATCAATCAGTAGTGTTTTCGCATGGATGAAATGGCGATTGTATTTATAAATTTTGATATTGCGCTTCAACAATTGTTCAAAATAATACTCGGTCGCATGGAAGCTAAACCATTCGTCTCCTTTGCCCGGTACAACGATTCGGACATCGATGCCACTACGACCTGCGACTTCAAGAATGGCCAATAGTTCAGGTGGGGGGACAAGGTATGGGGTGGTGAGCCAAATCGATTCTTTGGCATCCATCAACAGACGCATGAGTCCATCGCGAATCGTGACGTCTTTACCAGGCGATGTGACGAGTAGTTGTGTCGCACCGTTTTGCCCTTTCGGTTCATTCACAAAGTACTGAGAGAGGTGCTCTTCATCTGCGAACAAATCCCATGTTTCATCACTCGTCCCTTGTCCTGCGTATAGCCAGTTCTCGACAAAGAGCTGTTGCAATTCTCGGACGAGCGGACCTTCAAGACGGAGATGGGTGTCACGCCAAAAACCGAGTTTATCATTCTTCCCAAGATATTCATCCCCGACATTCAACCCGCCTGTTAGCGCGATTCGCCCATCCACGACAATCAGTTTTTGATGATTGCGGAAGTTGGCGTTAAACACCAGGTACGGATGCAAAACGGGGTCGAACGCCTGAACGTGGACACGGGACTCCCGTAACGGTTGGATAAACTCTTCCCCGATTTCTTGGCTACCGAGTCCGTCATACAGAAAGCGGACAATGACATTTTCATTCGATTTTTGAATGAGGGCGTCTCTAACTTTTAACGAAATGTCATCCGTCCGAAAGAGGTAGTATTGGATGTGGATATGATCGGTTGCACTGTTGATGGCGTCTAACAATGCATCAAATTTCTGTTCACCGTTGACGAGTAGTTTAGTCGAAGTATGACCATCGGCACCGGATGCGCCTAATTTTTCGAGTGTCCGTGTCAACGGGTAAGACGACACAATATCAGGTGAAGTTTCAATTTTCTCGCTTTCGATTGCTTGCCGTAGCATCCGGATCTCTGAGGACGTTCGTTTGAAGCGTCGATGCCGGCGTGGCGTACGGCCAAACATGACCCATGCCAAGACACCGATGAATGGAATGAAGAAGACGGTCAGTAACCAGGCGAGCTTCCCTTGAGGTTGTACTTGGTCAAATAGAATCTGCCATCCGACGACGAGCGGTGCGACGATGGCAATCCCGATTAGTACGGGTGTGAGGACATCGAGCCAAAACAAAAGACCGATAAGCAAGATGACACTGATGACCATGATGATCAGTTGAATCACGCGACGTTTCAAGCGAAACACCACCTTTCCAGTAACGATGAAAACGAGGGGAGATGCCCCCTCGTTTTTCTAATACACGCTGTTCAAGACAGCGTTGATTTCGTTCGCATAACGAACGAAGAAGTACACATTCACTGCGAGAGAGAACAAGACGAGGAAGAGACCGAACTGTGCTTTGACCCGATTCCGATTCCAATAGTAGAAGACGGACAAAAGCACTGCCAGTCCCACGAATAGAGCGATGACTTCAACGATTCCCCAGACGATATCCTTGGATAAAAACATGTCGACGATTGTCATGATGACATAAATGAAGACGACAATCCCCATAATCACGACTAAAATAGCTAAAATGATGCTAATCCAATCCGAGTTAACTGCGTCAATTAGGTTTTCAATGGCCATTTCATATTCGCTCACAACCGTTCCTCCTTTCGAGAGAGTGCATAACTATTCATCTCTTACCCTTTTTTTCATATCTAAAATCAAGGGTTCGTTGGCGAATGAATGAACGAAGGGAGCGGAATTTTTGAAACGATCGCAACGACTGCGAATACATAGAGCCAACTATTCGGCGGGAAAAAGAGAACGAGTAATACGATAATGGCAAGCGATTGTCGCATCGCCGTCGCCAGTAAGGCGCTCGTCGTCAAGACGACGGAAAACGTCATATCGATGTCAAACAGTAAACTGAAAAAGTAACCGAGCGTGAATGAAGAAAAAAGAAGAGGATAGATGTGCCCGCCGCGCCAACCGGTCGCTAAACAGAATGCGGTAAAGAGCAGTTTCAGTACACTAAACAAAAGAAGGGTGTAGAGCGGAATCAGACGCCACTCCTCGATATATTCAAGGATGGTTTCTTCTCCGGAGAAGAGAAGGTCCGGGTACAAGAGCGCCATCGCACCGATTCCGACTCCACCAAGCGTGGTGAGCAGCAAGATGGGGACGTTTGAAAAGAGTCGCATCAATGCATGTTCACTCACCAAATAAAGCCAGCCGAGAACCATGCCGCCAAGAACAATCAATAACATCGTCCAATCGATCTGGACACTTTCAATCGCAGGGAACTTAATGATGAACGGGGGACGCTCATCCAGTTGGTTCAATAAATAAAACGTCCCAATCCCGGCGAGTGTCGCCAAAAGGTTTAGCATCGGTTGTTTCTTCTGCTCGTTCTCCTCAGCCGCAATCGCACCAAATAGTGGCGCGTTGAAGACGATCCCAAGCACGACGGCATGACCGACTTCTTGTAATTCTCCTAATTCTTGACGGACGTGACGGATGCGATCCGAGAACCATGTCGTGAGTCCGCCGACGATGCCGACGAGCGCGGCCTCAGGACCGAGGCTTGCACCTCCGATGAGAACGAGGAGGGCGGTCAACGTTGTGAATCCAATCAAGCGATAGTCGATACGACCGGTATCTTTTCGTTCTTCCATCACTTCTGGCATGAGACGAGGCATTTGCCCATACCGACGTTGCAACAGACCGATGCTTACACCAGCGATGACCGGTACGAGAAACAGATAAAACGGAATATCAAATTGCTCAGGTACTGTGTGCCATACAACGTGAATCCCTTTATAAACGACAGATAAGAACAGCCAACTTACTAAACCGATGATGATTCCTAGTACGATTGCATAGCCACTGACAATCCATGATTTCATCTACATATCCACCTCTTTCGCTCACGTCAACCTTCTATAATATGCTATCTCCTGAACATCTCTGAACGAAACCTAAAAGTAGATGAAACCATAAGGGAAGGGCGATACATTTTCTGTGACTAAACAAGAAAAAGCACCGGATGACGACGAAGTCGATTCCTGTGCTTTTGAAAGTGATGACTTATGCGATTTCAATTTTGTATTGATTGGCAGGGGCCGGTTTTCCGAAGAAATATCCTTGCGCTAAATCGAATCCGAGCTCACGACAGACATCTGCCTCTTCCATACGTTCTACTCCTTCAGCAAGAAGGGTGATGCCCATCGAATGGGTTAACGCACGCACTTGTTTGAGGAAAGCGCGTTTTTCAGCGTCTTCATCACAAAACGAGATATAGGAACGGTCAATTTTGACATAGTCCGGTTCGAGCCGCTTCAACATATCGATTGTCGAGAAGCCTGCCCCGACATCGTCTAATGCTACTTTCATCCCTCGCTTTTTATATGTCGAAAACACGTGTTGGAGATGATCCACGTCATGTACCTTCTCCGTCTCCACGACTTCAAAGATAAAGCGGTCCGGGCTGAGGTCATATCGGTCAATGATGTCAAACGTGTGCTGGAGACAATAGTCCGGGTTATAAATGGTCGAAGGTAAGAAGTTGATGAACGTCTTTTGCTGAGGAGCGACGGCTTCAAACGTTGCTTTGATTGCTTCCGCGCGGGCACGTTGATCGAGTTTCGAATGGAGACCGAAACGGTTTGCCGTCCGGAATAGGTCACCAGGTGAAATGTTGGCGCTACTGCGGAGGAGCGCTTCATATCCGAACGTTTCCGTTGAATCGAGGAAGATGATTGGTTGGAGGTGACTCTCGAACGTGCCGTGCTGAATCTGTTCAATGATGTGCCGATGCGCAAGCTGATCTTTTAGTGCTTCGACCTCGAGCGGAGGCGTCTGACTTTTCGAGTTATAATCGACACAGTAAACCGTTCCTTCCGCATGCAGAAGGAGCGTATCGAGTTCTTCAAACGTTTTGTAAGAGTATTCCTTGAATTTCGTGACGAGTGTTCCTTGAGCAATCAAAGGAATGGTTGTGTTACAAGAAGCACAGGGTGACCACATACTATTCCACCTTTCGATTCAGAATTGGTTCAATCAGTATATCGGCAACGTCTCACAAAAAACTCACATTCAAGACCGATTCCGCAAAAAAATCGTGCAAAATGGGTACAGGTTTTGTATACTTCCTATCGTATGATTAAGAAGCGCCTCAAAACGCCACTCGCATACGAACAACTTTTTGAACAGAAAGGGGTTCTATCGATGGACCAAAAATTAAAGTTATGGTTTACGGAGCACCAAACAGAAGATTACGGGATTACGTTCCGTGTAAACCACGTTTATGAGAGCGAACAAACGGAGTTTCAACGACTAGAGATGGTCGAAACGGACGAGTTCGGAACGATGTTGTTACTTGACGGGATGGTCATGACGACGGATAAGGACGAATTCGTCTATCACGAGATGGTCGCACACGTCCCACTCTTTACACACCCGAATCCGAAGCATGTGCTCGTAGTCGGTGGGGGAGATGGCGGTGTCATCCGTGAAATTATGAAACACCCATCAGTAGAAAAAGCGGTTCTCGTAGATATCGACGGGAAAGTCATTGAATATTCGAAGAAATACTTACCAAATATTGCGGGTGAGCTCGATAACCCGCGTGTTGAAGTCATCGTCGGTGACGGATTCATGCATATCGCGAAGTCAGAAAACGAGTACGACGTCATCATGGTCGACTCGACTGAACCGGTTGGACCAGCAGCCAACCTCTTCACAAAAGGGTTCTATGCAGGGATTTCAAAAGCGCTCAAAGAGGATGGCATCTTTGTGGCTCAAACGGATAACCCATGGTTCACACCAGAACTCATCCAAACGGTTCAACGTGACGTGAAGGAAATCTTCCCAATCACGAAGTTGTACACAGCAAACGTACCGACGTACCCGAGTGGCATGTGGACGTTCACGATCGGTTCGAAGAAATACGATCCGGAACAAGTATCAGCTGAGCGGTTCCATGACATCGAAACGAAGTACTATACGCCGAAGCTTCACAATGCAGCGTTCGTTCTTCCGAAATTCGTGGAGGACTTAACAAAATGATTAAGCGTTTCGATGAAGCCTACTCAGGTAAAGTGTTTATCGCCAGCCTCCCAGAGGTGACAGAGGCGAAGACGGTTCTTTACGGGATGCCGATGGACTGGACAGTCAGCTTCCGTCCAGGCTCGCGTTTCGGTCCGAACCGGATTCGTGAAGTATCGATTGGACTCGAGGAATATAGCCCGTATTTAGACGGTGATTTGGCTGATGCCGCGGTGTACGATGCAGGAGATATCCCGCTTCCATTCGGGAACGCACCGAAGTCGCTCGATATGATCGAGGCGTTCGTCAAAGATGTCGTCAAAGCAGGCAAGTTCCCACTCGGCATGGGCGGTGAGCACCTTGTCACATGGCCGATCATCAAAGCGATGCACGACGTTTACGGCAACGACTTTGTCATCCTCCACTTGGATGCGCATACGGACCTTCGAGATGAGTATGAAGGCGAGCCGCTCTCACACTCGACTCCGCTCAAAAAAGCGGCAAACTTGATTGGACCATCGAACTGCTATTCGTTCGGAATCCGTTCAGGGATGAAAGAAGAGTTTGAGTGGGCTCGTGAAGTCGGCTACAACATGCATCAATTTGAAGTGATCGAACCACTCAAACGCGTCTTACCGACACTCGCTGGCAAAAAAGTATACGTCACGATCGACATCGACGTCCTCGACCCGTCAGCGGCACCAGGGACAGGGACGCAAGAAATCGGTGGCATCTCAACGAAAGAATTGCTCGAAGCGGTACATGCCATTGCAAACGCAGACCTCGACATCATCGGTGCAGACCTTGTCGAAGTGTCACCGGCATACGATCAGTCAGATATGACAGCCATCGCAGCAGCTAAGATTCTTCGTGAGATGATGATTGGATTCGTGAAGTAAATGCGGAAAAAGGGTCAGCTGGAAATGGAACTGAGCGCTCGGATTACCCAATGGGAGAAAGAATATTTGGGTCGCGGGTCATTGACGTGTAAGGCAGACCTGCTTCGAGATCTCGCCATCGTCACACTCCAAGGCGTGTTGACGCCGGCCGAGTATGATTTGGCTACCAAGTCTTCAGGTCGCGAGCAATTGAAGAAATATCGCAACAATCTCGTCGAATCAGGGCGGAGTCAACTCGAAACGATTGTCGGACAAGTACTCGGTCGTTCGATTGTCTCTCTCCATACGGACATCAGTACGAAAACAGGGGAGCGTCTCATCGTGTTTCGTCTAGATGCCCCTTGGGATCAAACCGATTGACAATGAAACGCCACCTTCTTAAAATGAAAGGCAGAGACGTATAGAGAATCGACTGGACGAGTCAAGATGAAGCGTGCTTTCGAAATCTTGTTACGGAGCTACTGACCAATTCAATAAACCGACAGTTGTCGGCCTGACGGAGCGATTATTCGAGCCGTCGGCATACAGCGCACGCCTTCTTTAGGTGTGCGCTTTTTTGTCGCCAAGGAGGAAGATGTATGGAATTGTTTTTATTTTTATTGACGAGCGCCCCGGTACTACTGTTTGTGACGGGCGTTATCGCCGCAGTCGGAAAATCAAACTTAAAGATCCCGGATTCATTGAGTACGACGCTCAATATTTACTTACTGCTTGCTATCGGACTGAAGGGAGGTATGGGACTCGCCTCGGTATCTTTTGAAGACATCGCATTACCGCTGACCGTGACGCTGTTGATTGGGATTTTGCTACCGCTTCTCGCATTCTATGTCGGAGGAATGTTCAAATTCTCATTCCCTGAGCGAATTGCTATGGCTGCGACGTTCGGCTCGGTGTCACTCGTCACCTATGTAGCAGCATCGACACAGCTCGAGCGTCTCGGGATTGCGTACGAGCCGTTCATGACAACACTAGTCGTCGTCCTTGAAATTCCCGGCCTGATTGTGGCGTTACTGCTGTATAATCAGACACACGTGATGGGAATCACGGCTACGTCAGGGAAGGCGAACTCTCTATCGGTGTTGCGGGAGAGTTTGTTCTCGAAAAGTATCCTCTTGATGTTTGCAGGTCTGATTGTTGGACTGGTGACACCAGACGCCACACCGCTCAAACCATTTTTCGTCGACTTGTTCCCGGGCGTTTTACTCTTATTCTTACTAGGTCTAGGAATGAAAGTCGGACAGCAGTTGAAAACGGTCCCGTCATATGGACTAAAATTTATGATGATGGGGATAGTGTTTCCGTTAGTCGGAGCACTTGTCGGCTTTATTGCAGCGGGGATTGCCAATTTATCTGACGGCGGAACGATCCTCTTGATGACACTCGCAGCGAGTGGATCGTATATCGCCGCTCCCGCCATGTTACAAGCCTCGGTCCCAGAAGCGAAACCATCATTTTATTTGACCCTTTCGCTAGCTGTCACGTTCCCGTTCAACCTGTTAGTTGGAATCCCGCTATACATTGCGATCGTCACATGAAAAAAGCGTCGACTCGAAAAGAGTCGGCGCTTTTTGTATGAGTTCATCTGTATGGATTACTGTTTTACTTTTTGTTCCTCCATACATTTTAAAGCAGCCGTCCAGCTTCCGAATAAGGCATTGATTGTCGATGTACTTGGAACATTTCGACCTTCGGCCCATTTCCGGTAGTGGAGGATACTAAAATGTGGTAGCTCTGTTTTGGCTAACTGCAAGGCATCAATGACATCTTCCTCATCCCATTTACGTTTCGGAGGAGCGATATCCAAGACAAATAGCGCATAGCTCCATGATCCGTATTTGCGAGCGATTGTCGCTACCGTCGGATAGCCTTTTTCCTGTGCCCAAACGGCGTAATGTTGGGACGTGAGACGCTCTAACTTTTCGGAGGCTTCAATCAAGGCTTGAATGATCCGTTCTTCATTGTTCCGTACCGTTGTCGTTTGAAGCTTGGCTTCACGTAACGCATTCGACCACGAACCGAACCGGCTGCTGATCAGCGTCAAAGAAGGGGCTTGCGAGATTTTTGCCCAGGCACGATACGTTTGGCTCGTGAAGAGTTCAAGTTCTTCTGATGCCTCAATCAGTGCGGTCAAAATATCTTCATCTGAATAATAACGATACAACATCTTAATCTCCGCCGCTTGAACGGCTTCCCGCCAAGAACCAAATTTGTAAATCACGGTCGATAGGGAGGGGACGTCTTTGTTTCGGGCCCATAGTGTATACTGTTTTGTGTCAAATTCTTCAAGTTCATTCGCTGCTTGTCTTAGGCATGAGAGGATCTGTTGCTCTGTCCATCGTTTCATCGTGATGTCTCTCCTTTTCAGAAGCAAGTCGTGGCTTCAAAGGTCATGGTGTGGTTAAACAATGGTGGTCCTGAAGGAAAGCTAGAATATGTGTCCGGTGACGAGATATGAAAAGGGAGGAACCTGAATCGATTGACTACTTTGGGAGAATGCGACATTCGCAAAATCTCAAAGTGAAAATAATCCAAATGTCCTACCTTCTACTTCCCATAATACCCATATAAATTAAAAATATTCACAAAAGAAAGTAAAAACTCATTACACATTTGTTAAACCGTTTCATGACGAAATGTCATTCGTATCAAAAAGCTATTCTTTTCTTTTGGATTGTGAATCTTGAACGGGTACTTATCTAGCATCAACTCGAAGCTGATTGGGATGGAAGGTGGTGAAAGGATGAGTACTCCAACTGTTCGGTCTCCCATTGATCGAAAAAATGCGCTCTTGATGTTACTCGATATCACGATTGCAGGGCTCGCGATTTTCGTGACGTTTGACCTATTCTTTGCAAATGATCCGACGGTAACATCTGACCCGCTAGATTTGATCACGATCCTCGGATTGAAGACGCTCGTTCTTCTCATTTTAGGATGGGTGACTCGGGTATACCGAATCGACTGGCGATACGGATCGATGCGTGAATTGCAATTACTGGCGATTGTGTTGGTCATGAGTGACACGTTCGTCTTATTCGCATCATACGTATTATTGGATGGCTTTTCCTATCAAGCAATTTTTATTCAAAGCTTACTCGCATTTAACGGAATGTTATTTATCCGACTCGTTGCTAGGACACGATCGTTTTTCCGATTTCACGCACCGGTGTCGAATGGAAAAGCTACCTTGGTTATCGGTGGTGGGGAATCGGGTCAAAAAATCATTAAAGAACTGAAAGAGCATCGAACGAATGTGCTGCATGTGGTCGGGGTGTTGGATGATAATCCATTGCTTCACCGTCTCTACATTCACGGGACACCGGTCATCGGTTCAATCGATTTATTAGAACGCAAAATTGAAGAGCTGAATATCGAAGTGGTTGTGTTGGCCATTCCTTCTCTTCCTTACGGAGATCGGGTCCAACTTTTGAAACGAATCGAGAAAACAGGCGTTGAATCCCATGCACTGCCAATGCTTGCGGAACTCGCATCCGGAAAAGTCTCATTAAATGAGATTCGAGAAGTGGCCATCGAAGATTTGCTCGGCCGTGAACCGGTTCAGCTCGATGTTTCGGAGATTTCTCAAACGTTGAGTGGATTAACCATTTTCATCTCCGGTGCAGGAGGCTCGATTGGTTCAGAGCTTTGCCGTCAATTGATGAAATTCAATCCTGGCAAACTCATCCTGTTTGGACATGGCGAGAATAGCATATATGCAATCGATCGCGAACTCCGCTTACTCGGGTCTGATACAGAGATTTGTCCCGTCATCGGTGACGTCCAAGACCGGGCGCGAGTGACGGAAGTGTTTGATCAGTATCGTCCGGACGTTGTCTATCATGCGGCAGCTCACAAGCACGTTCCGCTCATGGAAGACAATCCGAGAGAGGCAGTGAAAAACAATATTTACGGAACGAAGAATATGGTCGAAGCCGCCGATTTCTTTGAAGTGAAGCGGTTCGTCATGATTTCTACGGATAAGGCGGTCAATCCGACGAACGTGATGGGTGCCACGAAACGAGTAGCAGAAATGATCGTCCAACAGCAGGCTCGCCACAGCGAAACGACATTCTCGGTCGTTCGTTTCGGCAACGTCTTAGGAAGTCGTGGCTCCGTCGTTCCGCTCTTTAAAGAACAAATTCAACGGGGCGGACCGATTACGGTGACGCATCCAGAGATGACCCGATACTTTATGACCATCCCGGAAGCGAGTCGCCTCGTCATTCAAGCGAGCGTGCGCGCAAATGGGGGCGAAGTGTTCGTACTAGATATGGGGAATCCCGTCAAAATTGTGGACTTGGCGAAACGGATGATTACACTGAGCGGTTTCACCCTCGAACAAATCCCGATTCATTTCAGTGGCATTCGTCCAGGTGAGAAGCTGTTCGAAGAACTGCTCGCAACGAGCGAACATACGAATCAAGTATATGAAAAGATTTTCGTCGGTTGTACAAGACCCTTTAAATCGGTTGATCCGATTTTGAAAACGATTGAATATCTACTCGATCAATCGAATGGACTCACTTCTTTCTTGTTATTTGTCGCAAACAACGAACTGCCAGAAGAAGTGATGGAAAGTATTTTTGCGCCACAAATCGAACCGGTACGCATGCGAGTCAAGGAGTCAACGCAAAGGAGGAAGTCGTTATGAAAAAAACAGTTCTCGTGACCGGAGTGGCCGGGTTCATTGGTTTTCATCTAGCTCGACGGTTGCTAAAAGAAGGACATCATGTCATCGGGATCGATGTGGTCAATGATTATTACGATCCGAGATTAAAAGAATCAAGACTTCATGTGTTGACGCATCCTCGTTTCAAACTCTATCGTGATGCCCTCGAAAATAAGATGGCAATCACGCGTGTCTTCGAAAAAAACCAACCCCAAGTCGTGGTCAATTTGGCGGCTCAGGCCGGTGTACGCTACAGTCTAGAAAATCCAGATGCTTATATTCAATCCAATATCGTTGGTTTCTTGAACATCTTGGAGGCTTGTCGCTTCTATCCAGTAGAGCAATTGATTTATGCCTCATCTAGCTCGGTTTACGGATCAAATCAGGCGATGCCATTTTCCGAACAACACCCGGTCGATCATCCGCTATCCTTGTATGCGGCTTCGAAGAAGGCGAATGAGTTGATGGCTCATACGTACAGCCATTTGTTCGGTCTAAAAACGACGGGGTTGCGATTCTTTAGCGTTTATGGGCCATGGGGGCGTCCCGATATGGCACTTTACAAATTTACGGAGGCGATTTTAAAAGGCGAACCAATCGATGTATACAACTACGGTGAGATGGAACGAGATTTCACATACATCGACGACATCATCGAGTCGATTGTCCGACTTATGGATATCGCACCGTTGGCAGATGAGGAGTTTGACTATGAACATCCTCTACCTGACCGGAGTGACGTTCCGTTTCGTGTCTATAACATTGGAAATCAGCAACCGGTATCCTTGATGGACTTTATTCGGACGATCGAAGAGCGAGTCGGGAAAAAGGCCATCCTCCGCTTGTTACCACTTCAAGCGGGAGATGTACCCGCGAGTTTTGCCGATTCCTCCTCTTTATATGAATCGATTGACTTTCAACCACAGACGTCGATTCGCGATGGCGTAAACGCGTTTATCGACTGGTACATCGCCTATCATCAAGTGTTGAAGGAGGGCATCGAGTAATGGGGATTTTACAGGATCGGATTTATGCACACTCACCGATTCGCCTCCAAAATTGGCTGGTTTCCTTATATGGAATCAAGTTATATCGGGAGCGATACGGTCAGTATTATGAGCAGGAATTGGAGCGACTGAGACGTGCTCCAAATGAAGCGTCACCTGATGCAAAACTCAATCATTTGAATCAATTCCTACAGTTTTGTAATCAACACAACGTGTACTATCAACGACTCTTCAAAAAACACGGGGTTACCTTACCCTTAAAGAGCTTAGAAGACTTTAAGCGGATCCCTCCTTTAGAGAAAGAGACGCTTCGAACGGATGAGACCATCTTTTCTAACCTTCATGCCCCAATCATCGGCATGACGGGCGGGACGACGGGTAAATCGATTCAGGTTCGTTTCACCGAATACGATTATCAAATGCGAATGGCGCATCTCGATTTTTTTAAAGAACAACATGGTTTTCGCCGTGGGATGAAGCGAGCTAGTTTTACAGGACGGATGATTTGTCCAGGTAATCAAAAGAATGCGGTGTATTGGCGGTACAATGCCCCGATGAAGCAAATGCTCTACTCGGTCGTGCATTCGAATCCGACAACGATTCCACACTACATCGATTCGTTGAACGAATTTCAACCGGCCGCACTCGACGGTTCACCTTCCGATATGATTGAAATCGCAAAATATTTGAAAACCCATCAAAAGACGTTATCGTTCCGACCGGTGGCTTTATTTCCGACCTCGGAGACGCTCACACCATCCGGACGCTTGTTGTTAGAAGAGATGTTCCAAGCGCCGGTTTACGATCAATATGCTTCTTCGGAAGGGGCTCCTATCGTTACGGAGTGTGAGTGCGGGAAGATGCACTTACGTCCTGAGATGGGAATCATCGAAACGGATGCATTTGGAGAGGCGCTCGTCACCAGTTTCACGACGCACGGAACACCGCTGATTCGCTACCGCATTGGCGATCGGATGACCCTCAGTGAAGCGATGTGTCCATGTGGACGACAGGACACCATTATCGAGTCAATCGATGGTCGTCAAATGAACTATGTTGAGACGCCGGAAGGCTATAAGGTGTTTGAAGGAGATTTGACCGCAGCGGTTGGCGTGCTGCCAAACTCTATTATTCAGATTCAAGTGTTGCAACACAAAATAGACGAAATTGAGATGCTGTACGTGAAGGATGAAGCACGATTTGAGCCTGAACATGAAGTCGCGCTCCAAAAAGAAGTCGAGCGTCTGTTTACTTCACGAATGAAAGTTCTTTTACGAGATGTGAAAAGCATCAAGAAAGAAAAGAACGGAAAAGTCCGAGTCGTGAAACGACTCTACACTTAGCGAGAGGAGACTACACCATGGCAGGGTTTGCGCTTCGTGATTTATACATGAAATCACCGATTCGATTACAACAATGGATGACGACATTGTATGGAATGAAACTATGGCAAGAACGGTACGGACGCACATATGAGCGTGAGTTAGTCGTTTTAGCCAATCGTCCCAAAGATGGGGCAGTCGTCGCAGCCGATCAATTGAAGCGACTCAATGCGTTTCTCGAATTTTGTGCGATGCACAATGCATATTATCAAAAACTGTTTGAAGAAAACGAGATTGTTCTTCCCCTCCAATCGATGGAAGAGTTGAAGCGCATCCCGATCCTCGAAAAAGAAACAGTTCGGAAAAATCCGGACATCCATTCTAACATCAAAACAGACATTCTTGGTCGAACCGGTGGAACGACAGGGACGTCCTTGCAAGTCCATTTTACGAAAGAAGACTATCAAAGACGTATGGCCCACGTTGACTTTTTCAAAGCGCAACACGGGTTTATCAGAGGAATGAAACGAGCGAGTTTCACAGGACGGAAAATTTGTAATCCAAATCAAGAAAAACCTGTATTTTGGCGCTACAATCGACCGCTCAATCAGATGCTGTTCTCGCTCTATCATGTCAATCCTCAGACCATCCCTCATTATATCGACGCATTAAATCGATTCAAGCCAATCGTATTAGACAGTGCACCGTCTGCCATGATTGAAATCGCAAAATACATCAAAGAAAATCAGATTCCACTTGAATTTCAATTACTGGCTATTTTCCCGACAGCCGAAACGATTACGCCTCAAGGAAGAGCCATCTTAGAAGAGGCGTTTGGCGCCCCGGTCTTTGATCAGTACGCGTCTTCTGAAGGGGCACCGATTTTAACGGAATGTACCCATGGGAATATGCATCTCCACCACGAAACAGGCGTGATCGAGTCGTATGGGGATCACGAAGAAATTTTAGTGACGAGTTTTACGACCCATGGGACACCGCTCGTTCGTTACCGGATTGGCGATCGGATGAAAATTGGAGAAGGGACATGTGCTTGTGGACAGGGAGGAACGTTCGTCACTTCCATTGAGGGACGCGAAAGCAATTATGTACTCACTCCAAACAAACAAAAAATCTATGAAGGGGATTTGACGACCGTTGTCCGAGTATTACCCAACTCGGTTATCCAAACGCAGTATCGACAACATGATTTGTATCATATCGAACTAAAATACGTCCCGGATCTGGAACGCTTCAAGCCAGAACATGAAGAGATTATGAGGAGCGAGTTGGAACTACTGTTCGGTAAAGAGGTCATGATTACGTTGACCCCCGTGCAATCAATTCCTCGGGGAGCGAATGGAAAAGTCATTGTGATTGATAAAACCGCATAATTCCGAATCTCAGGAGGCAGATGGACATGGATAAACTCATCTCAGAATCACGTACAACACGAAAAACCATTGCCAATCGTCACGTAGCTGTAGTCGGATTAGGATATGTCGGACTCCCTGTCGCTGTTGCGCTAGGTGGCGTAGGAGACGTCATCGGAGTAGACATCAATGAAACGCGTATCAATGAGCTTACCCTTCATCTCGACAGCACGCGAGAAGTTGAATCAGTAGACCTTGAGCAAGCAGCGGTCTTATATACGACGGATGTCGCCAAACTTGAAGAGGCGGATTTCATTATCGTGGCTGTGCCGACACCCATCAATGATCAAAATCAACCAGATCTAGGACCGATTTGTAGCGCGACTCGTGCTGTTGGAGCGCATTTGCGACCGGGCACGATTGTCGTATACGAATCTACGGTCTATCCGGGACTGACAGAGGAAGAGTGTATCCCATTACTTGAAAAAACATCGGGTCTCCGGGCCGGGATTGATTTTAAAGTCGGCTACTCTCCAGAACGAATTAATCCAGGCGACCGTGAGCATACATTCCGCACAATCAAAAAAGTCGTAGCTGCCGAGGATGAAGAAACACTCGATGTGGTAGCGGCTGTTTATGAGACGGTAGTCGATGCCGGCGTTCATCGTGCTTCCTCAATTAAAGTGGCTGAGGCGGCCAAAGTGATCGAGAATACACAGCGAGATTTGAACATCGCGTTGATGAATGAATTGGCCATCATCTTCGATCGCATGAACATCGATACGCTCGAGGTGTTAGAGGCTGCCGGGACGAAATGGAACTTCCTAAACTTCCGACCAGGTCTAGTCGGTGGACATTGTATCGGCGTCGACCCATTCTATTTGACGATGAAGTCTGAAATGCTCGGTTATCATCCGGAAGTGATTTTAGCAGGTCGTCGAATCAACGAGACGATGGGACGTTTCGTCGCCACATCATTGATAAAAACGATGATTAGTCAAAACATGGCCATTCTCGGATCGCGCGTAACGGTCCTCGGGATGTCCTTCAAAGAGAACGTCAGTGATATCCGAAATTCGAAAGTGGCTTCCTTGATTCGAGAGGTCGAGGAGTTCGGCTTAGAAGTGCAAGTGTGTGACCCGCTCGTCGATCCGGAAGAGGTACGACGAGAGTATGGAATCGATGTCAAATCATACTGTGACTTAAAACCAGCGGATGTCGTCATCTATGCCGTGTCTCACGATGAATTCGTTCAAGAGGGTTGGACGATTGCGAAACGCCAGCTGAAGTTAGGTCGTGGCATCGTCATTGACTTGAAAGGCATGCTCGATCGCGCGATGAAGCCGGAGGAGGTGCACTTATGGCGCCTTTAAAGATTCTCCAGTTCTGCGCTGTCGATATGACAGCGGATGTGTTGCTACGTCCTCTCATTGAGTCGCTGAAGGCGGAAGGACACGAAGTCGACGTCGCGTGTGCTTACGGTGATCGGACGGATCGTCTTCGGGACGAAGGATGGGTCATTCATACGTTGCCAATCGATCGAAAGTTTAGCCCGAAGCGTAATCTACAGACCATTCAAGAGTTGGTGAGGTTATTGCGCCGCGAAAAATATGATGCCATTCACGTCCACACCCCGGTGGCCGCAGCGTTAGGAAGAGTTGCGGCCCGCATTGCCAGGACACCACATATTCTCTATACCGCACATGGATTTTACTTCCACGAACGAATGGGTCGAATCGCATACGAACTCGTCTTCTGGTTAGAGAAATCACTCGCGGCATTAGCGACCGATTGGTTGTTGCTCCAAAGCGAGGAAGATTACTCACTCGCTAAAACAAGACATTTCAAAGAGGACGAACGATTGATGCATCTCGGAAACGGGATTGATTTAAATCGATTTTATCCGACAGAGAAACACATTTCCCCAGAACATTTAAAGTTCTTGTTTGTCGGAAGGCTCGTTCAAGAAAAAGGAATCCTAGATTTACTTCAGGCGTTCGATGAACTGACGAAACGCTATCCGAACGCGACGTTGACGATTGCTGGAGAGTTGATGACGAGTGAACGTGATCAAGAGACGGCGAAACAAGTCGAGGCGCATTTAGCCCAAAATCCACAGATTCATTACGCCGGATTCGTTCGGGATACCCCCTCTTTATTTGCAGCACACGACGTCTTTTTACTTCCCTCTTATCGTGAAGGATTGCCACGCTCTATTCTTGAAGCCATGGCGTCCGGATTACCTGTCATCGCTACCGATATCCGTGGCTGTCGAGAAGAAGTCACGGATGGGGAAACCGGATTTCTCGTTCCGGTCGGTCGACCTGAGGCACTGACCTTGGCGATGCGTTGGTTCATTGAACATCCTGAACAGTGTTATTCATTCGGGCAACGTGGTCGCGAAGTGGTCGAAGAAAAATTTGACGAAACGAAAATTTTAAGTCGTCAACTTCACCTGTTCGCACAAATTAGTAGCCGTGAAGTGGGATGAACCGATACGTCAATCACGTAAGGGGGAGGCGACATGGGAAAGCAACAACTGATTGATCACTTACAAGAGGCTTCTTCGGACGGTCGCCTCACCATCTACATGTATCAGAAATGGCAAAAGATTCACGGCGGGGCAACCGTGGTGGAATTATTGGAAATGTACGGATCATGGTCGAATGTACTGCGTTTGGCTGGGTTGGAACAGCAAACGCCACGGTTCACAAAGAAGGAAATGATTCAAATGCTTCGTGAAGCGGCGAAAGAGCATGATTCATTCAATAGTGCCGATTATCGAAAGTGGGCCATGACCAATGATGCACCGACGTTGACAGAGGTCGTCATTCAGTTCGGATCGTGGAAAGTGGCACTGATTGAGGCGAATTTGAAGAGTATCATCTCGTTCGATCAAAAATGTGAAATCATCCAATCGTTACTTGATGCCAATGAAGAGCTTCATCCATTGACGTCGACCGCTTATGCCAAATGGGCCAAGCAGAACCAACGTCCGAGTATCACGAAAGTGGTGAGGCGTTTCGGGTCTTGGTCCCAAGCGTTAGACGAGATTGGCATCTCAACGCGAGAGCTGTTCACGGAGAAGCAAATGATGGAAGCGCTACACGAGGCAGATGAACATTTGACCGCTCTCTCACCATGGGGTTATGAAGTGTGGCAAAAAGAAAAGGGCAATCGTCCGACATTAAAAGACATTCAACAAATGTTTGGTTCATTTGATGTGGCGGTCCGAGAGATGCGTCAAACCGCAAACCAAAGTGGAGGGAGATGAGAAAATGCGAGTTGTACTCTGCACGGGCGACCACTGGAGTTCAACACTTGTCTATCAAGCGATACGGGACTTAGGCGTCACACATGTGATCATGGAAGATGGTCCGACACCGACTCATGTCAACACGTGGAAAGAACTTCTGACACAATCGTACATTTCCTTCCTGACTCCCATAATGCGGCGGTTCAGTCGAGAACGAATCGCGGAGTTGCAGTCGCGGTATGCTTTCTGTGACGATTCGATTCCGGAACAGCGTATGACGCGTGTCGTTTCCTTACAAGATAAAAAAGCGGAACATACGATTCGACACCTGCAACCGGACGTCATCATCATGTACGAAGTTGCGGAAATGAACGAACGATTGTTACAAGAAATGAACTGTCCCATCTTAACCATCACCCCATCGATGGCAGTGGGACAACGAGAAGCATATTGGGGATTCCATAACCACACATCGAGAAAAGAAGTTCGACTTTGCCAGTGGACGAAGAAAGGATGGACCCCACTAACGAGTGAAGTAATCTATACAGGTGGAACGGACAACTTCTCGACCTTCCCTTATATTTATTTGGCGACGAGTCTCCCGATGTTACAAAAACATCTTCAAATAGGACCGCAAGAAGACACCGAGCGACGAAAAAAAGTCCAAGCCTGAGGCTTGGACTTAACTGTTAGCGATACAATAGTATTGGATGGCCTCGTTATAATACGCAGCGAGCCCCGGCTCGAAGCGATCATAAAATGCGGTGAATCGTTCATCCGTCACATACATCTGTCCGAGTCCACTGAACATATCGAGTGAACAGTCGTAAAAGTGTGTGTCGATGAACAGATGATTGTCTTTCACAATCGATTGAACTCGGTCGTCATCGATTGCGATTTGTGAACGAAATAAATCAACGAGTGGCGCAATCAAATCGAGTTGCATTTGATTGATGCGTTCCCAGTCCGCTTTCGATCGCTTCTGCGCACGTTCTTGTGCTGTCTTGTAAGCTGAAGTCTCTCCCCAACGTTCCTGCACTTCCTCTTGATGTTTCGCCTCGTGAGCTTGAATCTCCTCATAAGATAATCCATCAAATAATGACTTGTCATCCATTGGAATCCCTCCTTTGAGTGAGGTGAGGGTCGCTTCTACCGTCTCGGCAAGCTGAGCGAAATAGGCTGCTTTCTGTCGCAACGCCTCGATATGTCCACTCAACACATCAATCCGGTTGAACGTCGTTGAATCAAGCAATTCTCCGATTTGATCGAGAGGAACATCGAGCGTGCGATAGAGTAAGATGAGTTGCAACCGTTCCGCATCGCGCGAAGAATAACGCCGATAGCCGTTGGCGTCACGGTTCGCAATGAGAAGACCGATTGCGTCATAATGTCGAAGCGTTCGCGTTGTCGTTCCAGCGAGTGACGCAAGTTGTTGAATCGAATACATCCCTTCACCTCCTTAGTCAAAGCGTAAAGGTTGACGTCACGTCAAGGTCAAGCCTTTTTTTCAAACAGTGAGAATCCATTTCGTTCGCCGATATAGTGGAAACCGAACCGAGGATAGTAGTTATTTAAGAAGGCGTTATCGGCAACACAGTCCAATCGAATGGTCGAAGACGTGTTTGCTAAGGCATGCTGCATCAAACGTTCCCCGATGCGTTCACCTTTTGCACTCGAGTCCGTGACGAGTCGATGCAAGTAGACGGCACCGTCCGGGTCGTCCCATAGATTATGGTCCCAGTCAGTCGGAGGAATCAGGCTGACGGCACCGACGACTTGCTGATCTCGTTCGTAGACAAACACCGTCCCGTTTGTCAAATCGTGACGGACATAGTCGGAACGACTCGGCTCTAAATATTTGACCCATTGCGACTTTCCGGATACTTGGAACTCTTTTGCTTTCTTTAAAATCAATTGATCGACTGCTGAAAAATCCTCCATTGTGGCAAATCGAAACATGATGAAGCACCTCGCTTTCATTTCTTTTCAAAATCGTGTAGGGTACACGTTGAGTATGCTGATGAAACATCTTTGTATCATCGAATGTTTTTTGGTAAGATAAATTTATTGCATCGTGCAAACGATTGCGCTAATGATATAAAGTTCACAGCACGAATAAGATAAGTATAAATGATGAGCAGTGAGTTTTGGGATAAGGAGTATCTAGATCACATGCAACTTTTACAACGAGAACAACAAACACAAACGCTTAAACGCAACTGGTGGAAAGAAGCCGTCGCCTATCAAATTTATCCTCGTAGCTTTTATGACGCGAATGGGGACGGAATTGGAGACATTCAAGGAATCATTGATAAGCTCGACTATTTGAAAGACCTCGGTATTGATGTTATCTGGATTTGCCCGATGTATAAATCGCCAAACGATGATAACGGTTATGACATTAGTGACTATCAAGATATCATGGACGAGTTCGGTACGATGGAAGACTTCGACCGCTTATTGGACGAAGTGCATCAGCGCGGTATGAAGCTGTTGCTCGACCTCGTCGTCAACCATACGTCGGATGAGCACCCTTGGTTCATTGAATCGAAGAGCTCAAAAGACAATCCGAAGCGCGACTGGTATATCTGGCGCGACGGAAAACCGGACGGGTCGAAGCCGAATAACTGGGAATCGATCTTTGGTGGCTCGGCTTGGGAATTCGATGAAACGACGGAGCAATACTACTTGCATGTCTTCTCGAAGAAACAGCCGGACCTCAATTGGGAAAATCCTGAGATGCGTACAGCGGTATACGATATGATCAACTGGTGGCTCGAAAAAGGGATCGACGGATTCCGTGTCGATGCAATCAGCCATATTCGCAAGAACCCGACGTTCGCCGACTTGCCAAACCCGAACGACCTCGACTTTGTACCGTCGTTCGAGATGCACATGAATGTGGACGGAATTCACGACTATTTAGAAGAGCTTCGTGACGAGACGTTCAATAAACATGACATCATGACGGTCGGTGAAGCGAACGGCGTCTCACCTGACGATGCCCATCTATGGGTCGGTGAAAAGGAAGGGAAGATGAACATGGTCTTCCAATTCGAACACATGGACCTTTGGAGTGAAGATGCCGATTCGAAACTCGATGTCGTTCACTTGAAGAACGTGTTGACGAAATGGCAAAAAGGACTTGAGGCCGATGGATGGAACGCCCTTTACGTCGAAAACCATGACCAGACGCGTACGGTCTCGAAATGGGGAGACGATGAGCGTTACTGGAAAGAAAGCGCGAAGTCGATTGCGATGATGTACTTCCTCATGCAAGGGACGCCGTTTATCTATCAAGGTCAAGAGATCGGGATGACGAACGTCAAATTCGATTCGATCGATCAATATGATGACATCGCGACACGCAACCGCTACTATATCGGTGTCGAGCAAGGGAAGAGTCATGACGAGATGATGCGCATCACGTGGAACTCGTCACGCGACAACACGCGTACACCGATGCAGTGGAGTGATGCCCCGAACGCCGGATTCACGTTCGCAGAGCAGCCATGGGTCGGCATCAACCCGAACTATACGGATATCAACGTCGAATCACAGCTTGAAGATGAGGACTCAATCTTTAACTTTTATAAAGAAATGATTCAACTTCGTAAAGATAATGAGACGTTTGTTTACGGGGCGTATGATGTCGTCTTGCCGGAACACCCGGAAGTCTATGCGTATACGCGTACGCTCGGTGACACGCAGTACCTCGTCGTCACGAACTTGACGGCGAAAGAGACGATGTTTGATATGGATCAGACACTTCGTGCGCAAGATGTCGTCTTGAGCAACATGCCGGTTGAAGGCGATGCGGAATCATCGCTCCTTCACTTGAAACCGTTCGAAGGTCGCGTGTATAAAATTAGCTAATGTTTCAGAACTTCAAGGTCGTGGACGAAAATTCGTCTACGGCCTTTTTTGTTGGAAAAAGGGGATAACGGCGACTCATGCGAACTCCTTATAGGGAGATGAGAAGGAGGAAACGTAAATGAAACTGTTATTAACGTCAGCAGGTATTAAGAACGAAAGCATCAAACGAGCACTTCTCGAGTTATTAGACAAGCCGATTGAAGAGTGTAATGCACTCTGTATCCCAACAGCCATTTATGCGTTGAACGGGGGAACGAAACACGCATGGAACTTTTTCAACGGAGATTTCTCGACGCCGATGTGTGAGTTGGGCTGGAAGTCGGTTGGGGTGCTCGAACTGAGCGCACTCCCGAGTATCGATGAGTCGGTGTGGAGACCGGCGTTTGATAAGGCAGACGTATTATTGGTGAATGGGGGCGATCCGCTCTTTCTCTACCATTGGATGAAACAGTCCGAGGTAGCCTCGCTGCTCCCGTCCTGGAAAGGTGTCTACGTCGGATTGAGTGCGGGGAGTATGGTGATGACGCCACGAATCGGCGAGGAGTTTGTCGGATGGCGCGCATCCGATGAGCAGAGCGATGAGACGTTAGGGTTTGTCGACTTCTCGATCTTTCCACATCTCGACCATGACATGTTACCGGGGAACACGTCACGTCATGCAGCAGATTGGGCGGAAGCGCTACAGGCACCGGCCTATGCGATTGACGACGAGACGGCGATTCGCGTGAAGGATGGGAAGGTCGATGTGATTTCGGAAGGGAATTGGAAGAAGTTTTTCTGACTGTATAAAAGCAATAGGAAGGGGACCTGAGAGATTGAACCGATTTACTCATCAACGAAAAACGAATCGAATCATCGTACGACCGTTAGAGAAACAAGATTATGACGCGTGGTTAAGTGGATTTACAAATCGTCGTATTTCGCAACACGTGTACGATCCCGGGAAATTAGACATGAGCGACTGTACGTCCGTTTGGTTCGGTCAGCTAGTCGACACACACCAATTACTCGCACATGAAGACCGTGCGCATGTCTTTGGGATTTTCCGGCTTGAAGATGGGATACATCTCGGCATGGTGGATTTCTCGACATTGGCGCGAGATGGATTTCATTGGGGTCGGGTCGGGTATACCATCCATAACCAACATTGGCAAAACGGATATGGCACAGAGGCGGTCGATTTAGCGATGCGCATCGCCTTTGACGACTTAAATTTTCAACGGATCGAGGCACACATCAATCTCGACAATGAGGCATCCGTTCGTCTCGTAGAGCGTGTCGGCATGTCGTACGAGTGCACGAGAGAGGGATTTATTTTTGAGAATGATGAGTGGGTAGACCATCTCGTCTATGTGAAAACGAAGCACCGTCGATAGAACGACTCCTACCACATATGGTACGATGAGTTGACGGAAAGGGGGATGAGCATGGCGATTGAACCACTTCGCGTGCGTGTCCAGCAAACAACACGGATGAGTGACATGCCAGAGTCAATCGAGCTCTCGGCAGACGGTTTATACTATCCATTGAAGACTGGCTTTATTTTAATGTTTGACCAACAACAAGAGGACGGGGCGGTCCCGACGACAATCAAGTACACGCCGGAACGATTGGCGCTGATTTGTAAGGGACCGATTGAGATGAACCACTCCTTCATCGAAGGTCGCTTCACGCAAAGCTTATATAAGAATGCCTATATGTCGATGACGATGGCGACGACGACATCGCGCCTCGATGTCTCGGAAGAATCATGTATGTTCGTATATGAGTTGTCCATGAATGAAGAAGATGTTGGCATATATGAAGTACATGTCACGTGGACATTTGAAGGAGGAGAAGACTGATGAACTTTACAGAACGCGTAAACAAGATTGAAGAGATGTTGAACGAAGACTGGTTCGAGATGCTCGAAACGAATGAAGAAGAGTATGAAGAGTGGCGCGGTCGCCTTGAAGACCATGCTGAGCAAGTCATCATGCATTATGACCAAGAAAACGGAGTCGATGTCGATTCAATCGATAAATTGCTTCAACTGAACGATGAGTTCCCGCTCCTTTACGGGGAAGACACCGTTCGCCTGTACATCGCACTTATTGAGGCGCGGTCAGAAGACAAAGCGGTCTACGATCGGTACGTCGATTATTTGGCAGCCATCAGTGATGCATCGCATGAACAGTTTTTACATTTCCATACGCTCGTCGAAGCAGGTCGGTTGGAAGAAGCGAGACAACTCGCGCCACATATGCCACAACGGCTCGGACTCGAAGAGTAAGCATGTCAAAAGTGTCATCTGAACAGGATGGCACTTTTTTTCATGCCTGAAAGGGGACACACTTCGACGAGAACGTCCATTTTATTTCGAAGGTATCTTCTCTAAGATGAAGGAACAAGGAAATCAAACAGAGAACGCGAATGGAAATGGTTAAAGGGGGAAATGTGATGTTAAGACTAATCAAAACATCTGTCGAACAAAAAGAACAGATTCTCGCATTTTTACAAGAATGGTACGAACGTGATGAGCGAATCGTCCCGACTTCAGTGGACCGTGAAACGACCGACTTCGAGGCATATGTCAACACGTTACGTCAGAAAGAGTTACGTGAACATATAGAGAAAGGTTGGGTCCCGAGCACAACGTATTGGCTCACGGACGGGGAGGAGCTTCTTGGCGCGACGAACATTCGTCATGAGCTGAACGAATCGCTCTTGAAGATTGGCGGGCATGTCGGGTATGGGGTGAAACCGAGCGCACGCGGGCGTGGACTCGCCACAATCCAACTGCAACTTGCGCTTGAGAAAGTGAAAGAACTTGGAATCGAGCGGGCACTCATCACGTGTAACCGGACAAATATCGCTTCCCGTCAAGTCATTTTAAACAATGGTGGCATCGCGGACACACCGTATACGGAAGAAGACGGGACAATCGTCGAGCGGTTTTGGATTGACTTGAAAGGGTGAGGACGAGATGGCGAACTGGATCATCATCTATTTGGCGCTGATTAACTTCTTCGGCATCTATTTGTTCCGGGAAGAGACCGTTCCTTCGAAAAAATGGTTCTCTTTCTCGAGCGGCATCGCCATCACGTACTTCTTCATGTATCTTTTGCCGTCCCTGAACAAACGCCAGGACACGCTTCGTGTCGATTGGTTGAATTTGGCGTTACCTTCAGAAATCTACATCGTCAGTCTCATCGGTTTCACGTTGTTTTACGGCACCATGCGGTTCGTTCGTACCCCTCACTTTCAAGATGAGGCGGTCGACCGGGCCGTTTCGTATTGGTTACAGGTGACACTCCTCACGGCCTATATGACCTTCTCGGCGTACGTGGTGACAGCCGACTCGGTGACGTTCGTTGCGAGAAGTTTCTATGCGACAGCGCTCGGTGTCCACTTTTTAGCGCTCGGGCATGACTTAAATCGTCATTATGGTGAACGTTACATGCGACAAGGACGCTATTTGTTGAGTGGTGGGATTTTACTTGGTGGGTTCTTTTCACGCTCGATTGACTTGGCGGCGCACGTCGAAGCGCTCTGTTTTGCCTTCGTGGCCGGGGCAATGATTCTCAATATCGTGAAGTTTGAACTGCCATCCGACCGAAATTTGCACTTCCGCACGTTCGTATTGGCCGTGTGCAGCTATGGGGGATTATTGCTCATATTGAAACATCTTCTAAACTTCTGATGAGAACTTCACAAAAATGAATGACTGTTCATTCATCATTTGATATACTGAATTCAAGATTGAATCCGTTTTCAAAAGGGGGAGTTTTGGGGATGTCTACATTTTTAATCGTCAACTGGATTCTATTCTTGCTCGTCCTCGGCTATGGTGTATATTTATTTGCTACGCTAGTTCATCAGCGTTATACGTTCATCAAGCTCGGGAAGAAGGCAGAATGGAGCCAAACGAACAAAGAACGACTCGAACAGGTCATGATCAACGTGTTCGGTCAAAAGAAATTGTTGAAAGATAAGAAGAGTGGCGCAATTCACGTCATGATGTTTTATGGCTTCATCCTCGTCCAATTCGGGGCGATTGATTTTATTTGGAAAGGACTAGCGGTGGGAACACGTTTCCCGCATATCCCGCTCGGTCCGCTTTATCCAATCTTTACGTTCATGCAAGAAATCGTCATGCTCATGATTCTCGTTGCGGTCGTTTGGGGATTCTACCGTCGTTATGTCGAGAAACTCGTGCGCTTGAAACGAAACTTTTTAGCAGGTCTTGCCCTCATCTTCATCGGCGGGTTGATGGTTTCCGTATTGTTCGGGAACGGGTTTTACCTCGTCTATAAAGAAGAGCTTCCAATGTGGGGCGAACCGGTCGCGACGCTCATCGGCTCAGCGTTTGCTTGGGTACCGGGCTCTGTCGCTTTCGCCTTATTCGTCGTCTTTTGGTGGATGCACCTTTTATTCTTGCTCAGCTTCATGGTCTACATCCCACAAGGAAAACACGCACACTTGATTGCCGGAACGCTCAACGTATGGCTCGGTCGCACGCACAAAGTCGGTCGCTTGGCACCTGTTGATTTTTCAGCGATGGAAGAAGCGGAAGAGTCGGATGAAGAGATTGTCTTCGGGGTCAACAAGATTGAAGACTTCAACCAGAAGCAGCTCGTCGACTTGTATGCCTGTGTCGAGTGCGGGCGTTGTACGAATGTTTGTCCGGCAACAGGAACTGGGAAGATGTTGTCGCCGATGGACTTAATCGTCAAACTTCGTGACCATATGAATATGAAAGGCGCGGCGGTCACGAGAAAATCACCGTGGGCACCTGCCCTCATGTTCCAAAACACGCAAGGTGCTGAAATCGCAGCAGCTGCGCAAGACGGTCATATGCTCGTCGCAGACGAGTTGATCGGCAACGTCATCACGGAAGAAGAAATTTGGGCTTGTACGACTTGCCGTAACTGTGAAGACCAGTGTCCGGTCATGAACGAACACGTCGATAAAATCATTGACCTTCGTCGTTACCTCGTCATGATGGAAGGGAAGATGGACCCTGAGGCACAGCGTACGGTCGCCAATATCGAGCGTCAAGGAAACCCGTGGGGAATGAACCGGAAAGAACGCGAGAACTGGCGTAAGGATACAGAGCTCGTCATCCCGACGGCGAAAGAGAAGAAAAAAGCAGGCGAGGAATTCGAGTATCTCTTCTGGGTCGGCGCGATGGGGTCTTACGATAGCCGTAGCCAAAAAGTCGCGCAGAGCTTTGCGAGCGTCTTGAACAAGGCGGGCGTCTCATTCGCCATTCTCGGAAATGAAGAGAAAAACTCAGGGGATACACCACGTCGAATCGGAAACGAGTTGCTGTTCCAAGAACTCGCCGAAGCGAACATTAAACTATTTGAGAAGTATGGGGTGACGAAAATCGTCACGGTCGACCCGCACGCGTACAATACGTTCAAAAATGAGTATCCGGACTTCGGTTTGACTGATGTGAAGGTGTATCATCATACGGAGTTGCTCGCGGAGTTACTTGACACAGGTCGGATTCAGCCAGACCTTCACGTGAACGAACGTGTCGTCTATCACGACTCTTGTTACCTTGGTCGTTATAACGGCATTTACGATGCACCACGATTCGTCCTAGAACGCATACCGGGTGTCGAACTCGTCGAAGCGACACGTAACCGTGAAAACGGTATGTGTTGTGGAGCCGGTGGTGGTCTCATGTGGCAGGAAGAAAAAGTCGGGACACGTGTCAACGTGGCTCGGACAGAACAGTTGCTTGAGACGAAACCGACTGTTATCGGTTCGGCATGTCCGTACTGTTTGACGATGTTATCTGATGGAACAAAAGCGAAGGAAGTCGATGAGACCGTCGGCACGTTCGATGTCGTCGAATTGCTCGATCGCTCGCTGAAGGCCATCGAGATACCAGAACCAGTTGTCCAATAATACATGAAGGCACGGTCCGCGGACCGTGCCTTGTTTGTTTACTGCATCTCAGAGGTGGATAGAAGGGAAGAGGTCAAGTGAGATAACCCTTGCGTCGTCTCGTTGATCGATGAAATGGTCTCGACCATCTGTCCGAGATCTTGTTTGTTTCGTTCGAAAGAAAGAACGTATTGGCCCATTTCTTCTTGAACGGTCGAAAAACCAGCTTTGACGGTGCTTAGTTGGCGCATCGCTTCATCGTTCGTCCGATGCATTTGCCCCATTTGCTCGAGGAGGGCCGCGATGTTCGTCTCATTTTCATGAATGAGCGCGTTGATTTGACTGCTCAGTTGTTTTGCGTTCTCCGCAAGTGTGCGTACCTCGGTGGCGACGACGGCGAACCCTTTTCCGTGTTCTCCTGCGCGAGCCGCTTCAATCGAAGCGTTTAAGGCGAGTAAGTTCGTTTGGTTAGCAATTTGTTCGATGCTCTTGGTCATGCTGACAATATCCTGTGAACCTTCTTTTAGGGCGGTAATTCGATCGAGCGAAGTATCGACGTAGGTGGCCGACTGTTTGAACTCTACTTCCATCTGTTCGATTTGATTTCCGTTCGTGTGCGTCAACTTCATCAAATGACGACTCATTTTTTCCGTTTGCTCCGTTTCCGCAAGGACTTGGTGAGCACGATTGCTCGTTTCAGACATGGCGTGTCCGGTTTGTTCCATCGTAGTCGCCACTTCTGTGCTGACACGTGTCACGTCACTCAACAGGGACGCACGAGCTTGATTCGCAGACTCGATTTCATCGAGGCGGGCGTTGACGTATTGTTCGGTGACGATTTGTGCGTCTAAATTCATCGCGTGTGACAACGCTAAGAGGGACTCACTTAAGAGGGCAGGATCGTGTTGATACGTTTCAACCACTTTTGGGATGAGCAACGTATTAAATGCCGAGTACGTCGCCAAGAACCAGACGACAGGCACGGCGAAGTGGTGGTGCGTCTGTCCCATTCGTTTCCGCATTGCCAAGAATTTATCATCGATGTTCCCTGTTAGTAGGCTGCGGAAATAATCGGCGAATACCTTTTTTAATCGTTCTCTTGTGGATGATGCGTTCGCAATCTGTACCATTTCCGGTTGCAGCATTAAGTGGTCGAGTACGTTTTCAAGTACATCGTCAAGTACTGACTCGACGAGTGGAGCCATACCTTGCAGTCGTTTTACTTGAGAGGTCGTGTATCCCATGTAGTGAGTGCGACCATTCAAGCTTGAGTCGGCTGGTTTAGCGATTGTCTGGATTTCAGGAAAGCCGGTAGTGGCGACGAAGTGATTGGATGTTGTTTTACGAAAAAGTGCCATATATTTTTCTCCTTCTCTTTCATATCTAAAATGTCATTCTTTTCTATATCGGCAAAAGAGTGAAGAAACTGAGAAGTAAATGTGTTATGAAAGAGGTTCGCAGACGAATGGATCTGGGAAAGGATGATTGAGGAACAGAATATTCAATCTCAATGTAAGGAGTGTGTCCCATGAAAAACATGGTTGTCCTATTGACGATTGTCAGTGCTCTCAGTAGTCAAATTCTTCCGCAGATCTTATTTTTATCTATTATGGCAGTCGAAGAAGGTGTCGGGCGTCTCATTCCATTCTTGATTTTTTATGTAGCCAGTATGTCCGGTCTATTATTGTGGGTTTATGTCATTGGACGCCGTGGTTCTAAAGATACTTTTTTAATCGCCTTGGTCGTACTCGTTGTCGGTCTCGTTTGTTTCGTTCTCCCGTTTGAGCGTGCGATTGAATGGAGCGCCTTTTTAGTCGGGGTTGGATCAATTGGAGTCGGGTCGATTATGACGACGATTTTATCGCAATTAAACGAACTGAAACCAGCTGCTGATCCAGATTCAAAAGAAGATAAAGGGAGCTCCTGGCCGTTGGTTCTGATGTTAGTCGGTTGGATTGCGATATTCTCTTATGCATTGACACAGTCATACAATCTGGCCATCGCTCTCTTTTTGGTCAGTTTGATTCTACCATGGCTTTTTGTTCGGAAATTACCGCTTCAAAAATCGGCGACTTGGCAGTTTGAAACTCGTTCTTTTCTCCGTGCCTTCATCGCGGTCACCGTTTTTACATTGATTAGTCGTCTGCTCAGTCTTTTAGAAGGGGCGCGTGGCTATATCGAAGTATTTGGCTTAATGATTATTTTGCTCGTTTATGTTGGATGGTTATTGTACCAAAAGCGCGTCCGAGACTTTATTGGAGCGAGTCGCACCCGTCAGGTTCAATTGCTGTCGTTTGTGATTGGATTGTTCGGTGGTTGGACGTTAATTGGTGCCGTCTTTGTCAGTCTTGCCTTGTACTCGTTTCAAGTTCTCATTTTTTATGTATTTGTCCCATTTTTAGTAGGCGTCATCGGCTGGATTTTATTTAGTCGTATATTTGATTTCGCACGTCACCCATACCTCGTGTTACTCGTGTCCTCCCTCATCTTTTTCCTAGGATTTATCGAGCCACTTGCGTTCATCCCTGTCTTATTTGTCAGTGGGTATACGCAGACGATGTACTCGAGTGTAAGCCATACGTATCTGTTTGATCAATATGGGGAAAATAAGGAGTTTGCTTCCTTGCTCTTGCAGCTGTGGAAGCGGTTTGGGATGGTCGTTGCATACTCCTTCTTAATGATTGGATTGTTAGGGTACGGTTTGTACGTTGGGCAGACGGTCAACGAGGAATTATCGTTTCAAATTCCAAAAGCATGGATGTTCGGTGTTCTAGGACTTACGTGGATTTTCAATATTGGATTGATCAGCCTGTACTGGTTCCGAGTTCGTCCGAGTAGAATACATGAATCATAATTTTCCCTAGCTTTTTCATATCGCTTTTGTTTATAATGAGGAGTGATGTTTAACTAGTGACGGAAAAGGAGTGTCCTTTAATGAATAAATCGTTGATTGATTTCGTTTATGAACTTCTCCAAGAAACTGGCGAACAGCCTGTTTCTTTTGATGAGATTCGCGAAAAAATCAAGCAAAACTATACGTTTGCGAGTGAAGAGGAAGAGCTCGAAAAAATCGCACAACTTTACACCGATTTGAACATCGACGGGTTGTTCGTCAACTTAGGAGCAAACCGTTGGGCGCTTCGTGTTTGGTACCCATTCGATAAGTCGGATGAGGATCTCGTCATCGAAGCACGTCAACGTGGTGAACTTGACGAATTCGAAGAAGAGTTCGAAGAAGCAGACGAAGGCATCGTCGATATCGAGGATGACTTGGATGTATTCGCAAAAGTTGAAGACTATGATTCATCTGAATTTGATGATGAGGACGAAGAAGAAAAAGTAGAAGGCCTTGACGATTTCAAGGACGATGACTTGGACGACGACCTCGATATCGAAGACGAGGATGATTTATAAGAGACCGCAAAAAAGCCGGGCATCGCGCCCGGCTAGGCGTGTCTCTTTTTCTTTTTTAGTCGTGTTCATCGACTTGAAAAAAAAGAAAAAATAATATCTTGACGACTGCATCGTCTCTGGCGTAAATTAGTCATGGGCTAGTTTAGCACGTAACGATGCAGCAAAAGTGTCCTCCATTTTCGGGGGCACTTTTGCTTTTTTTGTTTTTTCGTTTCCCGATGGTTGGTATTCAAGAGAGGAGAAAGAAACATGACAAAGTACATTTTCGTAACAGGCGGGGTAGTATCTTCGCTCGGTAAAGGGATCACGGCAGCTTCGCTCGCGCGTCTACTCAAAAATCGAGGACTCAACGTCACGATTCAGAAGTTTGACCCATACATCAACATTGACCCAGGTACGATGAGCCCGTATCAACACGGAGAAGTATTCGTCACAGATGATGGCGCTGAGACTGACCTTGACCTCGGACACTATGAGCGCTTTATCGACATCAACTTGTCGCAAAACGCGAACGTCACATCAGGGCGCATTTATTCAACTGTCTTGAAGAAAGAGCGTCGTGGAGACTATAACGGTGGGACGGTTCAGGTCATTCCGCATATCACGAACGAAATCAAAGACCGTGTCTTCCGTGCAGGACGCGAGACGAACGCCGATGTCGTCATCACAGAGATTGGTGGAACAGTCGGGGATATCGAGTCCCTTCCGTTCATCGAAGCGATTCGCCAAGTGAAGAATGACATTGGGAAAGAGAACGTCATGTATGTCCACTGTACACTCGTCCCTTACCTTCGTGCCGCAGGTGAGATGAAGACAAAACCGACACAACACAGTGTCAAAGAGCTTCGCAGCTACGGAATTCAACCGGATATCATTGTCCTTCGTACGGAGCATGACATCCCAGAAGACATGCGTGAAAAAATCGCCCTCTTCTGTGATACACGCAAAGAAGCGGTCATCGAGGCGCAAGACGCATCGACACTTTATGAAGTACCACTCAACCTTCAAAAACAAGGAATGGACCAA
This sequence comes from Exiguobacterium sp. KJ 601, assembly GCF_027161185.1. Lineage (GTDB taxonomy): Bacteria > Bacillota > Bacilli > Exiguobacteriales > Exiguobacteriaceae > Exiguobacterium > Exiguobacterium profundum. The sequence goes on from NZ_JADHZG010000001.1 coordinate 213,496, forward strand.
CTCGTCAACGACTACTTCGGTTTCAATTCACCGGCTGCTGACATGACGGCTTGGAAAGAACTCGTCCACACGGTCACACACCTTGAGAAGAAAGTGAAAATCGCACTCGTCGGGAAATATGTCGAATTGCGTGATGCGTATATCTCGGTCGCGGAAGCACTCAAACATGCGGGTTATGCGTTCAACGCGGATATCGACATCGACTGGGTCAACGCAGAAGACGTGACGGCTGAAAACGTCTCAGACATCCTCGGCGATGCGGACGGAATCCTCGTTCCAGGTGGATTCGGTGAGCGTGGAATCGAAGGGAAGATTGAAGCGACACGTTTTGCTCGTGAAAACAACGTCCCATTCTTCGGAATCTGTCTCGGGATGCAACTTGCGACGGTCGAGTTTGCCCGTAACGTCTTGAAGTTGGACGGCGCACATACTGCAGAAATCGATCCGTCGACACCGTATCCGATCATCGACCTTCTTCCAGAGCAAAAAGATATCGAGGATCTTGGGGGCACACTTCGTCTTGGACTTTATCCATGTAAACTCGAAAAAGGGACGAAAGCGCATGCGGCATACGATCAAGAACTCGTATACGAGCGTCATCGTCACCGTTATGAGTTCAACAACGAATACCGTGAAGCGTTTGAAGCAGAAGGCTTCAAGTTCTCAGGTACGAGCCCAGACGGTCGTCTCGTAGAAATCATTGAGATTCCAGAACACAAATGGTTCGTGGCATCACAGTTCCACCCAGAATTGATTTCGCGTCCAGAACGTCCACAACGTCTATTCCATGACTTCATCCAAGCATCACTTGGAGAATAAGTGATTGAAAGCCACGGTCCATTGCGGACCGTGGTTTTTCTACGTCAAAAGCATGAGAGGGAAAGCGCCTTCGGCAGGATACATCCCTATCACTTTGTGGGTACACTAGAAGTAGAACGGGGAGAGGGTGAGGGCACATGAAAGAACGACATTCGATTTATCTTGGATATGGATTAGGGCTTGTCGCGCTCAGTCTGTTGCCGTTCGTCGTCTTGCCTTCCCTTTTATTGCCGTATCAACTTGGCTGGACAGGTGTTGTTTTACTCGCCCTCTCGGTCGGGTTACTTCGGGCGATTCGGGACGGCTCGAACGTCATCCTAAAGCAGATGTGGAAGATCACGTTCTCTCTCTTCTTGATTTTCGTTCTCGTCTATTATGTTTCATTCGGACTCATCCTTTATGACACATACGGATTGGATCGTTTACTAGAACAATATGAACGACAGGCGGTCTGGGTGTTTGCAGCATTTAGCTTTTTACAACCTATTGCGTTACCCGTTCCGGAAGCGGTCAGCGTGCCGATTGGGAGTGTCGCGCTCGGACCGTTTCGTGCCGCTTTGGTCGGAAGCGTTGCGACGACACTTGGAATCTTTGTCATGTATGGACTGGCCCGATTTGGTCGAGGGCGCATGATTCGTTGGGTCGATGAAGAAAAACTGAAGACGTACGATCGCTATGTCGATCGATACGGTCTTGGTGTCTTGCTCGCCTTATTTATCATTCCGATTTTACCTGACGAGGTCATCTGTCTCGCTGCGGGGTTTAGTCGTGTACCGTTTCTGCGCTTTGCGGGTATCGCGTTCGGGGCAAAACTCGTCACGTCGTTCGGACTTGCTTATTCTGTCTCGATTGGACAATTGTTTATGACCGATTCGAGTCCAATCGCGATCGCTTCTGTCATGGCAAGTGTGATTGTCTTGATTCTTGCGTTCATTTGGCGCAAACGAAAAAAAGGAGATTCGAACGGGACACAAGAATAAGGTAAGGACGATTTATAGAGAGGAAGACAACATGCGACAAGATCAAGAAGTGGTCATTCGACCGATTGAAGAACAGGATCTATCACGACTCTGGGAATTGATTTATCGAGATGCGGTACCGGAATGGAAACAGTGGGACGCGCCTTACTTCGAACACAAGTCAATGTCTTACGAAGAGTTTCAGCAAATCGAGCAGTCGCTCATTCAAAAAAAAGACATGTGGGTCATTGAGGTCGATGGAACCGTATATGGGACCGTTTCTTACTATTTCGAAGATGCCGGACGAGAATGGCTCGAGATGGGCATCATCTTGCATCAGTCCGACCGCTGGAATCGTGGTGTCGGGACGCGTGCCCTTCGCTTATGGACCGAGCATCTATTTGAGACGCTACCCGTTGTCCGTGTCGGCTTGACGACGTGGTCCGGGAATGAACGGATGATGCGGGTCGCTGAAAAAGTAGGGATGCAACTCGAAGGTCGAATCCGTCAAGTGCGTGTCGTGAACGAGAAGCGCTATGATTCGATTCGGATGGGTATATTACGGGAAGAATGGATGAAAACAGGTACGACGTCTATTTAAAGACGACGTACCTGTTTTGTATGATTTTGTATATATTTGTCGCCATATTGACGATTTCATTCGTGAAGAGTTTGATACAATCGAATCGATTGAATGAAATAGGAGAGAATAAGAATGAGACGACACATGTTAGTTATTATGACGTTATTGATTGGGATGGGTACATGGTATTACATCGCGGGAGCCGCCCCAACGATTAAAGAAGTTCCGACACCATCCTTTACCGGACAATACCCCGGGTTACATTTAACGGTAGAGAGTGAACAAGCGAAAAGATATACGACATCAATCTCAGTTCCGAGAACGGATTATGAAATGCTAAACGAGGAGCTGGATGCATTCATTTTAGAAAAGAAAGAAGCATTTCAACACAACCTCACCCCTAGTCACGGTCAAACGGGTCACTTAAATATTCAGACCGATACATATCAAACGAATGAGGGAGAATATACGCTAGTCGTTCATACTTATGCATTCACTGGTGGTGCGAATGGTCAAACCACTGTCGACGTATTTCGGATGAACCTTTCGGACGGAACGTTCATTGAATGGGATGATGTCTTACGTGATGACCAACATGCATTAGAATGGTTCAAGCATAGCGTCATCACACAATTACAACATCGAGAATACGTGTTTGAGAATCAGTTACGTGAAGCGATTAAACATCCTAAATCGACGAAGTGGATACTGACGTCCTCTGGTCTAGATGTCATATTTGACGAGTATGAAGTGGCAGCGGGAGCGGCAGGTGTGGTAGAAGTTCATATTCCAATGAAGGAAGTTGAGCCGTTTTTGTTATCCAAATTAGATACGCCCACTACACAAGAAGAAGATTCTCCAATCATGAACCCCTCAAATAAGCCGCTTGAACCTAATGGGAAGTATGTTGCACTGACGTTCGATGATGGACCCCATCCGATTGTGACACCTCACATTCTTGAGACACTTGAGAAATACCAAGCGCGTGCTACGTTCTTTATGTTAGGGAGTCAGATGGAATTCTATCCTGATGTAGCGAGACAAGTAGCGTTGTCAGGTCATGAGCTAGCAAATCATACTGAACATCACCCGGATTTGACACAATTGTCTGAGAAGGGAGTCAAAGAGGAACTCGAACAGGTTGATGAACGAATTGAGAGGCTTACGGGACAACGCCCATCATTGGTTCGTCCACCATATGGGGCTAAAAATGAAATGATTGAGCAGATCATTCAGACAAAGGAGCAGACCCTTGCACTATGGACGGTCGATTCTCTTGATTGGAGTCACCGTAATGCCGATCAAATGTATCGCTTGATTATGGACAATGTCCATCCAAGTGCTGTTGTCTTGATGCATGATATTCATGAGTCCACAGCTGAAGGGTTGCCGAAAGTTCTCGATGCGCTGAAACGTGAAGGGTACACGTTTGTGACGATGAGTGAGCTCTTGACGTTGAAATAGTAAATGAACCCGCCGTGATAAACGGCAGGTTCATTTTTTTATTTCACTTCTTGATCTTTAATTGGGAACCAACCGGCACGTGTCGTGATGGCGTTCCATAGCGGAGCTGGGACAGCGAGTTCGGCTTGTTTGTTCAAGTCGAGTTCTGTCTCGATCTCTTCTTCGCGGTCCGATTCCACTTTTTCCAGCCATTGTGGATCGATGATCAGTTCGCGACCGAGTGCGGCAAAATCGACGACGTCGAGTGCGTCTTCCACTTGGGCCGGACGTTGGAGTTGCCCGACTCCGATGAGTGGGATGGCACCATTGATTCGATTGGCGATGCGGTCTATCGAACGCTCCGTGACATTCTCGTCACGCATGGAAGCTGTATTAAAGTTCCAGAGAGAAGCGTGAATATAATCGACGCCCTCTTCTAAAATCATATCGAGTAACACATCCGTGTCGTCGAGTGTGATTCCTGGCTCTTCGATTTCTTCCGGTGAGAAACGATAGCCGACTAAGAAGTCTTCTGCATCTGCAGCTGCTTCTTTCACACGACGAATGACTTCGCGTGGGAACGTCAAACGTCCATGAACATCACCGCCGAAGCGATCTTCACGGCGATTTGAGTGCGGTGAGAAGAATTGTTGAATCAAGTAGGTGTTCGCTCCGTGAATCTCGACGCCATCAAACCCGGCTTCGATGGCCCGACGCGTCGCTTCACCGAACGCCTCGATAATGGCTTCGACCTCTGATGTCTCGAGGGCACGTGGTGTGACGGCGCCTTCTCGGACAGGCGCGACAGCACTTGCACTGACAGGTTGTTCGTTCGGGATGAGTTCAGGTGGTGACATCCGTCCAGCGTGGAAAATTTGAAGGATGGCTTTTGCACCTTCCGCTTTTAAACTTTCCGCCAATTGACGGAGACCCGGGATGAATTTGTCGTCATTGACCCCGAATGCGTTCGGGAAACCTTTCCCGTCTTCTGTCACGTACGCGCATGCTGTAATCGCAAGCCCGACGTTTTGCGCCCGTTTCCGATAGTAGGCGAGCTCATGCTCGGATACTTCGCCCGTTGGTTCTGATGAGTAATGTGTCATCGGAGCCAAGACGAGTCGGTTCGGTACTTCGACGCCATTTTTGAATTGAAAAGGTTGTAACATACGTTTCATCTGAAATCCTCCTTCAACATGATACCTTGAAGTCTAAGCTTCTCGACTCAAAAATGCGAGTCGGATGCTTGTGAATGAACACATTACAGATTGCGCAAGCGTAAGAGATGATTGAACTGAAAAGAATAGGGTATAATACAGGAGAAAAGTTGATATTCGGTTCGAGACAATAGAGAGACCACAACAGAAGGGGGGAAGCCTTGTTTTTGTTGTGGTCTCTTTTTCTATTCATTGAACCGTACTTACTATAGGAGGGAATAAGATGGAAATCAGAAATTTCTCAGCAAAAGAACGAGCGAAACGATACGAACAACTGACAAGCGAACGTCATGACGTTCTTGTTGTCGGTGGAGGGATAACCGGAGCAGGGATTGCGCTCGATACGTCGTCACGTGGGATGAAGACAGCGGTTCTCGAAATGCAAGACTTTGCGGCCGGGACGTCAAGCCGTTCGACGAAACTTGTTCACGGGGGACTCCGCTATTTGAAACAATTTGAAGTGGCGCTCGTCGCAGAAGTCGGGAAAGAGCGTGCCATCGTGTATGAGAACGGTCCACATGTCACGACACCGGAACAGATGCTATTACCGATGCACAAGGGAGGCACGTTTGGTCCTTTCTCAACTTCAATCGGACTCATGGTGTATGACTTCCTCGCAGGCGTCAAACGGGCAGAACGTCGCATGATGCTCAAACCGAATGAAGTCATCAAAAAAGCACCGCTCGTCAAAAAAGATGACTTAGTCGGTGGTGGATACTATGTCGAGTATCGGACGGATGATGCACGATTGACAATCGAAGTGGCGAAAGAGGCCGCGAATCACGGCGCGCTTCTTATGAACTATGCCAAAGTGACCGGGCTGATTTACGATAACGGCAAAGTGGCGGGGGTACACGTCGAAGACCAAATCGATGGGTCGACATATGACGTCTATGCGAAAAAAATCATCAATGCGACTGGTCCATGGGTCGATGAGTTACGAGAAGAAGACAACTCGAAAAAAGGCAAACAGCTTCGTTTGACGAAGGGAATTCACCTTGTCATCGATCAATCGAAATTCCCACTCAAACAGGCAATTTATTTCGACACACCAGACGGGCGCATGGTCTTTGCCATTCCACGCGGAAACAAAGCGTACGTCGGAACGACGGATACGTTCTTTGATAAAAACAAAGCGCATCCACGCATGACGACAGAGGACCGCGATTATATTTTGGATGCAATCCATTATATGTTCCCAGACGTTCATGTCACGGCAGATGATGTGGAATCAAGCTGGGCGGGTATTCGTCCATTGATTTATGAGGAAGGAAAAGACCCTTCTGAAATTTCACGTAAGGACGAAATTTGGCAGTCAGACAGCGGCTTGATCACGATTGCCGGCGGTAAATTGACAGGGTATCGGAAGATGTCAGAAACGGTCGTCGACCTTGTCGCGAAATTATTAAAAGAAGAAGAGGGTGTCGTCTACTTGGCAAGCCGGACGAAGCATATGCCGATGTCAGGTGGTCACGTCGGCGGATCGAAAGGGTTCAAAGACTTCCTCGAGAAGAAAACGAAAGAACTTCAAAATCACGGTCTCGACGCGGGGCACGCGGAAGAACTCGTCCGTCTATACGGATCGAATATCGATCGCGTCATCGAGCGGATGGACTCGAACGCGTATGACTTGCCAGAGGTCGTCTATGCACAATTGATTTATGGCATTGAAGAAGAAGCGGTCGTACGCGCCATCGACTTCTTGATTCGTCGGACCGGAGCGATGTTCTTTGATATCGATTTCGTCCGTCAACACAAAGAAGGTGTCCTTCGTTGCATGGCCGACGTCTTCAAATGGTCGGATGAGCGTTTGAAAGAAGAGCGTGAAGAAGTGGAGAAGGAGATTGAAATCGCAGTTGTGCCTGTGACTGTCGAATCGTAATGCACTGCATTGCAGGAAAGGTTCATTCTAAATAGGATGAACCTTTTTTGTGTCATGGTTTCATCGATTCGGAATAACGGTATACCTCATAAGTAGTGATTCTTAGATTGAGGGAGAATTTTTTATGAAACGAAACCTCGTTGCCATCCTATTGATTGGCATTCTATTAGTAGTAGGGTGGCGTTATGTCGATCCTAATCGATTGTTAGCCGATGTCTATTATGTCAAAGTCCCAAGTGCAGAAGTGGCGACACAAACCTCGGGTGGTTATCGCTATGATCTCATCGGGTACGACGAGGATGGGAAAAAACGTCCTCTGTCTATTGCCACCACGGGGTTGTTACCGGAAGGAAACTATCTGCGAGTATTTGTGAAAGAAGAAGATGCGGAAGTGACCGACTACGAGCAGGTGAATGTGCTAGACGTACCTGAACAGTTGAAGGAAGAACAGGAAGAAGAGAATTCCGGGCCATCGTTCCCTTGATTTCAAAAGATAGACGTCGCGAAAAAGAGATGAGTTTGGTAAGGTTAAATTGTTTGAATATGGTAAATGATGAATGAAAGAAGGGACATGCATGTCACGGATGTTAATAGCAGATGACCAGGACGGAATTCGTACGATGCTCGCGCAAGTGTTCACGAACATGGGTGTAGACGTGGACACGGCGCAAGACGGCATCAGCGCCTGGGAATTTTTAGAGCGGGAGCAATATGATTTGGTATTGCTCGATATGAATATGCCTCGTATGTTTGGACATGAAGTATTACGTCGCATGCGCGAAAAACCGTTAGACACACCCGTCATGATTATGACGGCATTTGGGGAAGAAACGGTGATTGAAGAAGTGCGTCGTCTTGGGATCACGGCACAATTTGAGAAGCCGTTTGATATTTATGGGATGATTGGAAAAGTGAAAGAAGTCTTGAAAATTTGACGTTTCGTCACCAAGATGACATATGTAAACGCTTGCGCTAAGCCATTTCTATGCCCGAATAGCATAGGCACATGTTTTACGGTGTGTTATAATGGGAACGAATTGCACGGGGGAACTTTTCCCAAACGTGTATAATAGCGAACAGACAGGAGGATGTCATTATGCCATTAGTATCAATGACAGAAATGCTTAACAAAGCATTCGAAGGCAAGTATGCAGTCGGCCAATTCAACATCAACAACCTCGAGTGGACGCAAGCGATTCTTCGCGCTGCGGAAGACGAGAAATCACCAGTAATCCTCGGTGTATCAGAAGGTGCAGCGAAGTACATGGGTGGCTTCACGACAGTTGTCAAAATGGTTGAAGGTCTTATGCACGACTACAACATCACTGTTCCAGTTGCAATCCACCTTGACCACGGTTCTTCATTCGATAAGTGTAAAGCAGCGATCGACGCTGGTTTCACGTCAGTCATGATTGACGGTTCACACCACCCAATCGATGAAAACATCGAAATGACGAAACAAGTTGTTGAGTACGCTCACGCTAAAGGTGCTTCTGTTGAGGCAGAAGTCGGTACAGTTGGCGGCGAAGAAGACGGCGTTGTTGGTGGCGTACAATACGCTGACCTCGATGAGTGTGTACGTGTTGTAAAAGAAGCGAAAGTGGATGCACTTGCTGCAGCACTCGGTTCTGTACACGGTGAATACCAAGGCGAGCCAAAACTTGGATTCAAAGAGATGGAAGAAATCGCGGAAGCGACTAAAACACCACTCGTTCTTCACGGCGGATCAGGAATTCCTGAGCACCAAATCAAAAAAGCAATCGAGCTCGGCCACAGCAAAATCAACGTCAACACTGAGTGCCAACAAGAATGGACTCGTGCAGTACGTGAGAAAGTTGCTGCTGATGCAAAAGTATATGACCCACGTAAAATTATCGGACCTGGTATCGAAGCGATTTATAACGTCGTTACTGGCAAGATGCGTGAGTTTGGTTCAAGCAACCAAGCTTAATCCTGTCCTGAAAGGCTGACTCTTTTGTAGAGTCAGCCTTTTTTTGATGATTTAGGGAACGTATACATATATGGTGAAAAAAAGGGGGAGTCTTTGTGATTTATAACGAACGACCGACAGAATTGTTTTGGCGAATCTTTTATGTATATGGAGCAGTCGTGTTGATTGGTCTTTCTTTAGCATTAGCCGCCGCCCCACTCGTTTTAATTTATTATTATCCGGTACCTTGGCTTATTCCATTGTTAGTCTTAGTCGCCATCGGTGGGTTTGGGGTGTATTGGTTTACGAACACGTTCCGTCGTTTATTTTGGAAAGAACGGAATCACTCTAGATACGAAATGACCGCAACGAGCATCGAGGGTGTGACGTATCGGCATGAACCGGGCGAGTCGGTCGAGCAATCATTTCCAATCTCAGCGATTCGACAAATCGTCTTCTTCCCGGCGATTGTCCGAAAGACACAGCCGTCTCCGACGGTTCGGATTGGTCGTCCTACGGTAGAGTACACTCCGATGCTATCGATTATGACAAAAGATGATGACATGGAAATCTTGTTCGATCAACGTGATCTGGTTGCCTTTGATCAATGGATAAAATCTTTCCATGAGCAGGGAATTCCGCTATTTTACACACCAAAAGAATTGTATTGGATTGGTGCGAATATCTCGACACGACGTGAGCGATTTGAACGGTTGAGTCGTCCGGAAGAAATCGTTCCATTTGTCTACACCGGCGACCTTGTGGCAGATGAGCAGACGGCAGCAACGAATTGGATTGAAACCCACGGATTGGAACGTTTGAAAGAAGGACCACACCAAGCATACTATGTGAAGCAAAGTAAAATTATGAAATGGTCATTTTTCGGGACGCTCGCTGGGATAGGCCTTGTCGTAGGATCGATGCTTGCAATCGCATCGTTGACGTAAAGGGTATAGCAATTCGACATGACTTTCCTCATAATAGAGATTGTAAGCGATCACAAATTAAGGAGGAGACACATATGCGTTTTTTCATTGACACAGCAAATGTGGAAGACATTAAAAAAGCTCATCAAATGGGCGTCATTGGAGGCGTGACGACGAATCCATCGCTCGTCGCCAAAGAAGGTGTCGATTTCCATACAAGACTTCGTGAAATCTGTGAGATCGTCGGGGATCTCTCGGTCAGCGCCGAAGTTATTGCACTCGATGCGTCGGGTATGGTGGAAGAAGGAAAGGAACTTGCCGCCATCGCGCCGAATATTACGGTAAAGGTACCGATGACACCAGCGGGGATGCAAGCGGTAAAACAGTTCAAGGAGCTTGGAATCAAGACAAACGTCACGCTCATCTTTAACGCTAACCAAGCGTTACTTGCGGCACGTGCCGGGGCATCATACGTTTCTCCATTCATCGGACGCTTGGATGACATCGGACAAGATGGGCTTGATTTAGTTGAGACCATTGCGAACATCTTCGCAATCCATGGCATCGAGACAGAAATTATCGCAGCATCTGTGCGTCATCCGGTTCACGTGACAAAAGCTGCACTCCTTGGGGCTGACATTGCCACAGTCCCTTACAAAGTTATCGAACAAATGATGAAACATCCGCTCACAGACAAAGGCATTGAGCAGTTTTTAGCGGATTGGAACAACGCTCAATCCAAATAAGTCCGTCGTAGAAAGGTTTTGATCAGCGTGGAAATTCTCCATATCGTTGGGCAGCAAAAACTAGAAGGAACCGTCGAGATTAGCGGAGCGAAACAGAGCGCTCTCCCTTGCCTTGTGGCTGCACTTCTCACGGAAGAGTCGGTGACGATTGAAAACGTTCCGATGATTGAAGATGTGGAAGTGATGGTCAATTTGTTAAAAGAGTTAGGGGTTCGGGTAGAGCGGGATGGCGAACGAATGACGATTCATTCGAATGAAGCAGTCGCAATGCCTCTCCTCGGTTCTGAGACGCGCAAAGTCCGTGCCGCTGTCTATTTACTCGGGGTCTTCGCGGCTCGCTTTGGAAAAGGGGCGGTTGGGTTACCTGGAGGATATGCGATTGGTCCACGGCCGATTGACTTACATTTGAAAGCGTTGGAACGTCTCGGCATTCATGTTGAGAATGAATCAGGTCTCTATCATGTCCGGGTCGATGAACTTGTTGGGAATCGAATTTACTTGGACTTGCGGTCGTTTGGGGCAACCGTGAGTGCAATGCTTGCGGCTGTTCTAGCGACAGGGACGACGGTCATCGAAAACGCGGCTTGCGATCCGGAAGTCGTCGATGTGGCGACCATGCTCACATCGATGGGTGCACATGTGAGTGGGGCCGGAACGGATGAGATTCGAATTAAAGGGGTGGAACGCCTCCATGGTTGTACGCACACACTCATTCCAGATCGTCTCGAAGCCGGAACGTTCATGATGTTCGGTGCAGTGTCCGGTCGTGTGACCGTCCAACCGGTCATTCCGACACATCTCGAAGGGGTCATTCAAAAACTGTTGGATTTCGGAGCGGACGTCGAGGTCGGTGAGGAGTCAATTACCGTGACGGCGAACCAATTCATGCCAACAGATATTCGGGTGTTCCATTACTCGGGGTATCCGAGCGACTTGCAACCGGTGATGACGGCAGCCTTATTAAAAGCTGACGGAACGAGTGTTGTCACCGATAAATTGTATGCGCAACGATTCCGCCACATCGCCGAGATGCGACGGATGAATGCGCAAATTACACTGGAGGATGCATCGGCTGTGATTCGTGGCGGCAATAAGCTGGCGAACGCAGAGATGGAATGCACCGATGCACGGAGTGCTGCGGCCCTGGTACTGTCAGCGCTCCAAGCTTCTGGTGAATCGACGCTACTACATGCGGAACGACTGAATGATTCGTATGTCGACTTTGTCGGCAAATTAAAACAACTCGGTGCGCTCGTTTGGGTGGAGGAACAAACCGAGGTATAAAGGGGAGATTTCGGGTGGAACGAAGTTTATCGATGGAACTGGTTCGGGTGACAGAAGCGGCGGCACTTGCTTCAGCCCGTTGGATGGGACGAGGATTGAAAGTCGAAGCGGATGATGCGGCAACGACGGCCATGCGCGACGTATTTGACACGATTCCGATGAAAGGGATTGTCGTCATCGGTGAAGGGGAGATGGATGAGGCCCCGATGCTATACATCGGAGAAAAAGTCGGAAATGGCTACGGTTCTCGTCTCGATGTCGCAGTCGATCCGTTAGAAGGGACAAACATCGTAGCGACCGGAACGTGGGGAGCACTTGCGGTTCTCGCGGTCGCGGATGCAGGCGATCTCCTTCATGCTCCAGACATGTACATGGATAAAATTGCCGTCGGACCGGAAGCGGCAGGTCTCGTCAGTCTCGACAACTCGATTGAAGAGAACATTGAAATCGTGGCGAAAGCGAAGAAGAAAAACGTGGAAGATGTCGTCGTCACGATTTTACATCGGGACCGTCACGAAGAAACCATTCAACGTGTCCGCGCGACCGGTGCGCGAATCAAATTGATTCCGGACGGGGACGTCGCCGCGGCCATCAACACCGCTTTCCCGAAAACGGGTGTCGATTTGTTGCTCGGTTCAGGCGGGGCGCCAGAAGGTGTCATCGCTGCAGTCGCAATGAAGTGTTTAGGTGGAGACTTCCAAGGGCGTTTGCTCCCGGAAGATGAAGCGCAGAAACAACGTTGCCATGACATGGGAATCGAAGATACGGATCGAATCCTCCTCCTCAATGATTTGGTGAAAGGTGAAGATTGTATCTTTGCGGCGACCGGCGTCACAGATGGTGAGCTGTTACGTGGAGTCCAATTCACGTCACAAGGCGGACAGACCCATTCGGTCGTCATGCGTGCCAAGTCCGGTACCGTTCGTTTCGTCGAAGGGAACCACTCACTTAAGAAAAAACCAAAAATGGTCATGAAACCAGAATAATCAGAAGTCGTGGATGTGAAAACGTCCACGACTTTTTTGTGGTGAAAGCGTCAGAAAACGGGAATGGATAGTCAGGAGGTGGGTGTGATGATTCAGGTTGAAGGACTCGTCAAAACATTCAAGGATGTTCCAGCTGTCGATGACGTGTCATTTTTCGTGAAAGAAGGAGAAATCTTTGCGTTTTTAGGTCCGAACGGTGCGGGTAAATCGACGACGGTGCAAATGTTGACGACACTCGTGAGACCGACATCTGGAGTGGCACGAGTCAATGGATTCGATGTCGTTAAACAAGAAAAAGATGTCCGATTATCGATTGGAGTTGCCTTACAAGAAACAGGAATCGATAAAGTGTTGACGGGACGAGAGCTCCTTGTCTTACAAGGGCGTTTGTTTAAGATGTCGAATGAAGAGGCGCAACGTCGAGCCGATGAGTTACTCGAAGTCGTTTCACTGACGGATGCGGCCGATCGCCGGAGTGGTACCTATTCCGGTGGGATGCGACGACGTCTCGACTTGGCTCTCACACTCGTCCATCGTCCGACGGTCTTGTTTTTAGACGAACCGACGACCGGACTCGATCCGGCGAGCCGAATCGAAATTTGGAATGAAGTACGCCGATTGAACGAGGAATTCGGGACGACGATTTTTTTAACGACCCAATACTTAGAGGAGGCAGATGAGTTGGCTGACCGGATTGCAATCATCAATCACGGGAAGATTGTGAGTGAAGGAACGGCCGAGGAATTGAAACAGCTCGTCGGTGGAGAGACGATTTCGATGGACTTCGCTACAGAATCTGAAGCGACCCTTGCCGCGACGCGATTTCATACGTCTTCGAATGGCACACATGTATCGTTTGAGTTACGTGACATGACGTTGACTGAGATTGTTCGTTCCTTGGATGAACAAGGGTTGCAGCCTGAACGATTGACTGTCAAGCAACCATCGCTCGATGATGTATTCTTGAAAGTGACAGGCGAATCGTATGAAGGAGGCGAGATCCGTGTGGACTGAGACATGGCTATTCACGAAACGGAGTTTGCTGACGACTATTCGAAATCCGTTTTCATTCATCCCGAACTTGATCATTTCTGTATTCTTTTTACTTGTGTATACGAGTGGCTTGTCGAGCGTGGCCTCGTTGCCTCAGTTCGAAGGGAGCGACTATTTGAATTTCATCTTACCCGTATCCATTGTTTCAGGTGCAGTCGGGGGAGCGGGAGGCACGGGTCAGGCGCTTGTCCGAGATATTGAGAGTGGCTATTTCGCACGCCTCTTGTTGACACCGGCGACCCGTACGGCGATTGTGCTCGGACCGATGATTGCGGGGATGTTGCAATTACTCGTCCAAACGCTACTTATTTTTGCTGTCGCGTTTCTCCTCGGTCTCACGATTCCTGTCGGTGCCGCTGGATTCTTTTTCACGGTATTACTCGCAATCGGATTTGGACTTGGTTTCGCAGGATATTCAGTGGGCGTCGCCTTGAAAACACGAAATGCACAAGCGGCACAGGCAGGGACGTTGTTGTTCTTTCCTTTAATTTTCCTGTCGACAACGTTCGTTCCGAAAGAATTGATTGAAGCCGAATGGTTGAAAGTGGCGGCGACGTTCAATCCAACAACGTATATTTTCGAAGGGATGCGAGCGGTTCTGACGCAACCGGAGATTGACTGGGGTGCTTTATCTGCAGGGCTCGCAGTCGCGGGTACGATGAGTGTACTCATGATCGTCTTTGCGGCAACGAACGCGAGAGGGGCATTGAAGCAAAAATAAAAACGACTCGGTTCCGATGAACCGAGTCGTGATATTGTATTAGAGATATGATCCAGCGCCTACATAGCGTGGTGCCCAGTATCCAGAAGTGAAGCTCGCGTATTTAACGCCGCCTGTTTCTGAGTTGATCATTTGTGTTTTGCTAAGTGCCATTCCGACGTGTTGAATCGTTCCGCCTGAATGTGAGAAGAAGACGAGATCGCCTGCTTGGATCGATGACTTCGAGATTTTCTTCGCGCTTGAGTATTGCTGACGTGAAGAACGTGGAAGTGTTTTTCCGATTGCTTTCTTGTACACGTGTCCAGTATATCCTGAGCAGTCAAAACCTGAAGTTGTTGTTCCACCATAGCGATACGGTGTTCCGAGATATTTCTTCGATTCAGCGACGAGTTTCGAACGTTTGCTAGAAGATGACGTTGAAACCGTTGTTGATGTCGACGTGTTCGCTTTCAAGTATGTGTACGTTGAAGAAGCTGAGATATAACGGTGTGTGCCTTTGTAGTTGATTTTATAGAACGAACCGGATTTACCAAGGTATGTATAGCGTTGACCTTTATCCATTTTCGCGACGACTTTCGATGATGTAAGTGACGGGGCAGTACGGATGTTCAAACCGTTTACTTTCGAGTAAGCAAATGTACCGGTAGCGGCTTCTGCTTGTTCACCTGTTGAGAACATAAGACCCGAGAAAGCGACAGTGGCAGCGACGACGATTGATGCGATACGCTTTAACATTGTATAAATCCCTCCGTTTTTAAAATCAAGACATTCGTATATGACAAATCGAGTAATTTTTAATGGTAGAGCACAAGTTGCGGGATATACCCGGTTTCCTGTGCAAATAAACTATATCATGCGCAAGACCGATAGCATTTTTCAATCGCAAGTCAAAAAAGTGTTTTCTTGTAACAAAAATGAAATAATATGTGGATATAGCACTTATTTTGTTACAAAACTATCTTTTACTGTGTAAGGATTTGTACAAGAGGGAAACGATTGAACAAAAGGTGATTTTTGCACGGTGACGGCACGGGCAAAATGTGGTTAGATGATGGCAGAACAAATGAATCAAGTTGAATTCTTCTTGTAATGAAATGTAGAAAGATAGGTGACTTGAATGAGTCAACAGACAGAACCGACAAAGAACTATACACTTCGTGAACTTGAAACGAAGACGTTGAAAGAATTATATGAGATTGCCAAAGAAGTCAAAGTACCGAACTTCCGAGAAGCACGGAAACGTGAGCTCATGTTTCGTATTTTGAAATCACAGGCTGAATCAAAAGATTTATATTTCCTCGAAGGCATTTTAGAGATCATTCCACCGAATCCACAGTCTCAAAATGATGGCGGGTTTGGATTCCTCCGACCAATCAACTACTCTCAATCTTCCGAAGACATTTATATCGCCGCATCGCAAATTCGTCGCTTCAATCTTCGAAACGGAGACCTCGTCACAGGGAAGGTCCGTAAACCAAAAGAGAATGAGCGATTCCAAGGGTTGTTAAGTGTGGAAGCTGTCAACGGAGAGTCGACGGATTCGACGCGTTCGCGTGATTATTTCCCGGCATTGACACCGATTTATCCAGAACAACAGATGGTGCTCGAGACAGAGCCGACACATCTTTCGGTTCGTGTCATGGATATGATTGCACCAGTCGGGTTTGGCCAACGTGGGTTAATTGTGGCGCCACCAAAAGCGGGGAAAACGTCGCTTTTAAAAGAGATTGCGAATTCGATCACGACGAATCATCCGAACGTCGAATTGATTATTCTTTTAATCGATGAACGACCGGAGGAAGTGACGGATATTCAACGCTCTGTACCGGACGCAGACGTGGCGTTCTCGACCTTTGACGAGACGCCGGAAAACCATGCACGTATTTCAGAACTCGTTCTCGAACGCGCGATGCGTCTCGTGGAACATAAGAAAGACGTTGTCATCCTGCTCGATTCCATCACACGCTTGACGCGTGCGTACAACCTGTCTGTTCCACCGAGCGGACGGACGCTCTCGGGGGGGATCGACCCGGCGGCGTTCCACAAACCGAAAAAGTTCTTCGGAGCGGCGCGGAATATCGAAGATGGGGGCAGCTTGACGATCCTCGCGACAGCGCTCGTCGATACCGGATCGCGAATGGACGACGTCATCTATGAAGAGTTCAAAGGAACAGGGAACATGGAGCTGCACCTAGACCGGAAATTGGCCGAACGTCGAATCTTCCCAGCAATCGACATTCGTCGCTCGGGAACACGGAAAGAAGAGTTGTTACTCGGGAAGGACGAACTCGATTCGCTCTGGACGATTCGTCGTACGATGAACGAGTCCCCGGACTTCGTCGAACAGTTCTTGCGCCGTGTCCGTGAGACGAAAACAAACCTCGACTTTTTTGCTGCGCTAGAGGCAGATAAGAAAAAAAGACGACCGGTGAAAAAAACGAAAACAGACTTGTAAAACCTATAGTAGGGTGATATTATATTCTAGTGAACTTTCTCTAGGTTGAAAGAATACTTAGGGCCGAAGGAGTTGAAAAGCAATGAAACAAGGAATCCACCCAGAATACCGTAAAGTCGTATTCATGGACTCGACGACAGAATTCAAATTCATCACTGGTTCAACTCGTTACTCTAACGAGACAATCACGATGGAAGATGGAAACGAGTACCCACTCATCCGTGTCGATGTATCTTCTGATTCGCACCCGTTCTACACAGGTCGCCAGAAATTCGCATCTGCAGATGGTCGTATCGAGCGCTTCAACAAGAAATACCAACGTTAATCGTAAAGTTGTATGCTCACCGCCTAGGGATTGCCCTTGGCGGTTTTTTGTTGCATCGACACGGGTAAAGAGACGAAAGACTGTCGTGAGGGGGCCGTTATGGAATTTATACTCATTAGTATCAGCTTGTTGATCGGGGTCGGCATCATGTCCCAATGGTTGGCATGGCGTTATCAAATCCCAGCAATCATCATTATGACGCTCGCTGGAGTATTGGCCGGTCCAATCCTTGGGCTGTTCGACCCACGTGAATTATTAGGAGATTTATATAGTCCCATCATTTCGTTTGCGGTCGCCATCATCTTATTTGAAGGAAGTCTTGGGCTTCATTTTAGCGAAATCAATCAGTTCCGACGGTCGATCGTCCGGATTGTCACGATTGGAGTCGCGCTCTCGTTTGTCGGGATGTCGCTACTCATTCAATATGTTGGAGGATTACATTGGGTCGTTGCCTGGACGATGGGGGCGCTCTTCGTCGTGACGGGTCCGACTGTCGTCATTCCGTTGTTACGTCAGGCACATTTGAAAGATCGGGTCGGAGCGATTTTGAAGTGGGAAGGCATCATTGTCGATCCTGTCGGAGCATTACTCGGACTCTTCGTCGTTCGACTCGGATATATCGTTTATGAAGGTATGGATTTATGGATGCAACTCCTCTTCGCAGGTGCTTGTATCGTAGGAATCGGACTCGGTTACTTGTTCGGCCATCTCTTGATGGGATGGTTTGTGGCAGAAAAAGTACCTCGCTATCTCCGTGCTTCGGTCACGTTGACGGCCGTCCTCATTTTATTCTCACTCAGCGAGCTCATGATGCATGAAGTCGGGCTGCTCGCCGTGACGGCGATGGGGATGACGATGGCCAATACGAAGCATCGGGATGAAGAAATCATCGAAGAACTGCAGTCATTCAAAGAGGATATTTCAATCTTGCTCATCTCATCTGTCTTCATCTTGTTGACGGCTTCCCTGTCTCGGGCAGAGCTGTTGAATATTTTCCAATGGCCGCTTCTCTTGACGATTGCGGGCATCCTGTTCTTGGTTCGCCCAGTTGCGATTTACTTGTCGACCATCGGTGGAGGTTTGCCGCTAGCGGAACGAGGGTTCATTGGTTGGATTGCCCCACGCGGGATTGTCGCGATGACGGTCGCGGGATTCTTTGCTGAAGAGGTCGCGCATCTGGGGATTGACGATGCGAAGCAAATGTTGCCGCTCACACTCGGTCTCGTCTTCATTTCCGTTACACTGCACGGTCTCACGATTCGACCGCTCGCGCGAAAATTGAAATTAATCGATGAACAAAAAGAGGCGAACGCTGATGAATAAAGGACGGAGTTCTTTCAATCAGTATTTAGGAGAAGTCAACCCTTTTCCTCAACTCGAAAGATAGGTATAATCGGAAAGCGATTATCGATGGAGAGGGCGAAGAACAATGATGCATGTGACGAACCGATATGGTTGGATTGAAGTGATTTGTGGGAGTATGTTTTCGGGGAAGTCGGAGGAATTGATTCGCCGAGTCCGCCGTGCTCATTATGGAAAGATTCCGGTCCAAGTGTTCAAACCAGCAATCGACGACCGGTATCATGAAGAGAACGTCGTCTCACACACAGGGAACTCGGTCGTGGCCGTGCCAATCGCATCAAGCCAAGACTTGTATGATGCCGTTCGTGAAGAAACACAGGTTATCGCGATTGACGAGGTGCAATTTTTTGATGAAGGAATTGTAGACGTCATCGAACAACTTGCGAACGAAGACAAACGCGTCATCTGCGCTGGGCTCGATATGGACTTTCGAGGCGAACCGTTCACGATGATGCCTGAACTGTTGTCACGCGCGGAGTTCGTGACGAAACTACAGGCCATCTGTTTGTCATGCGGCGCGCCTGCTTCGCGGACACAACGTCTGATCGATGGGCAACCTGCTCGGTATGAGGACCCGGTCATCTTGGTCGGGGCTTCCGAGTCTTACGAACCACGATGCCGACATTGTCATGATGTACCGAACAAACCACATCCGGTCCGCCATACGGTGGTAGACTGATGAATCGACGGACCGCCCTCGGCGGTCCGTTTTTTTGCTATAATAGATAGAGTTTGATTTGACGGAGAAAGGACGGATCATCATGTTTGACCGTTTAAGTGTATTAGAAGATCGTTACATGCAATTGAATGAAATGCTCGCCGATCCTGAGGTGCTCAGTGACTCGACGAAGTTGAGACAATATTCGAAAGAGCAGGCACAACTAGAAGAGACGGTACAGATGTATCGTCAGTATAAAGAAACAAGTACAGCTTTCAAGGAAGCGAAGACGATGCTTGAAGACCGGACGCTCGACGCCGACATGCGTGAATTGGCAAAAGAAGAGATGAACCTCCTCGAGCCAGAAGTCAAAGAGCTAGAAGCGAAACTGCGGATTTTATTGCTTCCAAAAGACCCGAACGATGACAAGAACGTTATCGTCGAAGTCCGAGGAGCAGCAGGCGGAGACGAAGCGGCACTCTTTGCAGGAGATTTATATAAGATGTATACGCGATTCGCTGAACGTCAAAATTGGAAAGTGGAACTCATTGACGCGAACTATACCGAACTCGGTGGATTTAAAGAAGTCACGTTCATGATCAACGGGGCAGGTGCCTATTCAAAGCTCAAGTTTGAGAACGGAGCCCATCGTGTGCAGCGAGTCCCGTCGACTGAATCGGGCGGACGAATTCATACGTCCACAGCAACGGTTGCCGTTCTTCCGGAAGCAGAGGATGTCGAAGTGCATATCGATATGAAAGATGTACGAGTTGATACGTTCACTTCATCTGGTCCAGGGGGACAATCGGTCAACACGACGCAATCAGCTGTCCGTTTGACACACATTCCTTCAGGGCTCGTCGTATCATGTCAAGATGAGAAGTCGCAGCATAAAAACAAGGATAAGGCGATGAAGGTCCTTCGAGCACGCCTGTATGACAAAATGCAAAGCGAACATATGGAAGAGTTGTCTGCGCAACGAAAATCGGCTGTCGGAACAGGTGACCGTTCCGAGCGGATCCGCACATACAACTTCCCACAAAGTCGTGTCACAGATCATCGGATTGGATTGACCCTTCAGAAGTTGGACCGTGTCCTAGCAGGTGAACTCGAAGACATTATCGACGCACTCATCATGGACGAACAGGCACGTCTCATGGAGGAAGCGGAATGATGCGGATTGCCGCGCTACTTAAGCAGACGGAAGAACGACTAGTTGAAGCTGGGCGCGACCGTGCGGCTGCCGAATGGTGGCTCATGCATGTGTTGCAAGTCGATCGCACCGGTCTCCTCGTTCGTTTGTCGGATGAATTGTCTTCAGATGAAGCGACACGGTTCGAGACGGGAATCGAGCGTTTATTGATCGGAGAACCGGTACAACACGTGATTGGACATGCTCCGTTTTACGGGCGCTCGTTTGAAGTGAACCGGGATGTGTTGATTCCGAGACCAGAAACGGAAGAGTTGATCGACTGGGTACTTGGGCAACTTCGTCACATCAAGGATGATGAGATTGTCGATGTCGGGACAGGAAGCGGGGCCATTGCGATTACCTTGAGCCTCGAGCTCGGCGTACGTGTACAGACGGTCGATATTTCGCGTGAGGCGATTGAAGTCGCTAAACGAAATGCAGCCACACTTGGCGCAACTGTACGGTTTTATGAAGGAGACGGGCTCGCACCGATTGCGGACCACTCGATTCGCGTTCTAGTCTCAAATCCGCCTTACATCGAGGCCGATGAGCTGTTAGATGAGACGGTCGTCGGCTACGAACCGCACCTTGCGCTCTTCGGAGGGAAGGATGGGCTCGACATGTATCGGCAATTAATATTGGAATCGGTGCGCGTCTTACGTGCCGATTGGCATTTGATTGCGTTTGAAATCGGGTATAACCAAGGACAAGATGTGAAATCATTACTGTCTGAACGTTATCCTGAAGCAGAAACGGGTATTTTAAAAGATATAAACGGCAAGGACCGTATCGTCTATGCCGTAAGGGAAGGGATTGCGTATGGAAACGAAATGGATTAATTCGAATGAGATTGAAGAGGGGGTACGTCTTCTTCAAGCGGGTGAAATCATCGCCATGCCGACAGAAACCGTCTATGGTCTCGCTGGAGATGCCATGAACGATGTGGCAATTCGAAAGATTTTTGAGGCAAAAGGTCGTCCGTCGGATAACCCGCTCATCGTCCATATCGCTTCAATCGACCAAACGAGTTTGTTTGTCGATTCGATTCCTCCTGTTGCCAAACGCTTAATGGATGCGTTTTGGCCAGGCGCTTTGACGATCATCTTGCCTTCAAACGGACGAGCCTCTTCGCTCGTGACCGCAGGCCTCGATTCCATCGGACTCCGGATGCCGAATCATCCGGCAGCACTCGAGTTAATTCGTAAGTCAGGGTTAGGGCTTGCGGCTCCGAGTGCGAATCGTTCCGGACGACCTTCGCCGACAACTGCTCAACATGTCGCGGATGATTTGAACGGACGAATCGCAGGAATCGTGGATGGGGGTCCTACCGGAATCGGAGTCGAGTCAACCGTTGTGGATTGTACGGGGGACACGGTAACGATTTTACGACCAGGTGGTGTGACGCGAGAAGAAATGGAAGCTGTCATTGGACCGGTCGCCTTAGATGCCAATTTGAGTAACGATGAAGCCACACCACGATCGCCGGGAATGAAGTACACGCACTATGCCCCAACGGCACCTGTTTTTTTAGTCGATGGCACACGCAAAGATTTAGAACGTGTCATCGAGGAGCGGAAGCAAGCGGGGTTGCGAATCGGTGCACTCGTCTTCGACGAGAACCCGACACCGGCTGAGGTCACGTATTCACTTGGGACCTCGATGGAAGTGGCGGCGCAACGTTTATACGACGCGCTTCGTCGATTTGATGAAACAGACGTGGATGAGATTTATGTGAACACGATTGAACCGGTCGGAGTCGCACTTGCCGTCTATAACCGTTTATACAAAGCAGCGGGCGGAAAGATTGTGCACCCGACGAAAGATGCCTAAAGACATAGAGGAGGACACGCGATGTCAATGAAACGCGTATTATTCATATGTAGTGGCAACACGTGCCGAAGCCCGATGGCGATGGCCTTGCTCCGTTCGAAGATGACCGGGGATGAGTTTGATATTCGCTCAGCTGGTCTACGGACGATGCAAGGATTCGATGCTTCAGAAAATGCACTGCAAGTTCTCAGAGAACGTGGGATTGAGCTCGATCATGTCACCCAGACGTTCGATGAAGTGTTAGGGAATTGGGCGGATATCATCTTGACGATGACACGCGCACACCGTGAACAAATTCGGGATACATACCCGGATTTGTCTGAGCGGACGTACACGCTCTATGAATTCGTGACGGGGCTTGAACGAGACATCAACGATCCGTTTGGCGGTTCGATGAATGTGTATCGCCAAGTGCGAAACGAGCTCGAACCACTCGTGAATCGACTTGTGTTAAAATTAACGAATGATGGGTCAAAGGTGACGAAACCACCGAGACGCCTACCAAAGAAGACGGGGGAATGAACGAATGAAAATTGCAATTGGCGCTGATCATGGCGGCTTCAACTTGAAGAAAGAAATCGTAGCCTTGCTTGAGGAACTCGGACATGAGTATAAAGATTTCGGGACGCACTCAGCGGACTCGATTGACTACCCGGATGTGGCCATCCCGGTCGCAGAAGCGGTAGCGGCAGGTGAATTCGATCGTGGGATTTTGATTTGCGGTACGGGAATCGGAATCGGGATTGCGGCGAACAAAGTCAAAGGGATTCGTGCGGCACTCGTGCATGATTCATTCAGTGCAAAAGCGACACGTCAGCATAACGATTCGAACATCATGACGATGGGCGAGCGTGTCATCGGACCTGGTCTTGCACTCGACTTGGTGACGACGTGGCTCGATACGGACTTTGAAGGCGGTCGCCATTCAAACCGTGTCGACAAGATGAGTGCTTACGAATCGAAGTGAGTCAAATGAAGACGGAACTTCTCGGATTTTTGACGGAGCTTCACGAACGGTTTCCTTTGAATGATGAGCGCATTCTCGTCATCGGATGCTCGACGAGTGAAGTGCTCGGAAAAACGATTGGGAAGGCAGGTTCCACTGATGTCGCAAGCGAATTGATGGAAGCATTCCTTGAATTTAGAAAGAAGACAGGTGTCCATTTGGCGTTTCAAGGGTGTGAGCATATCAATCGTGCCCTCACCGTTGAGCGCCGGACACTCAAACAGTTCGGTCTCACAGAAGTGACGGTCGTCCCGATCCGGTCCGCGGGCGGAGCGATGTCAGAGAAGGCTTATGCCAACTTTGATGAACCATGTGTCGTCGAATCGATTCAAGCAGATGCCGGGATTGATATCGGCTCGACATTGATTGGGATGCATTTGAAACCGGTCGCGATACCGGTTCGGTTATCATCGAAGCATCTCGGAGAGGCGTACGTCACGTTCGCAGTCACGAGACCGAAACTGATTGGTGGGCCACGGGCTCAGTATCCAAATAAATGAAGAAAGCATCGCGTTTAGGTTTTTCGACCGAATGCGATGCTTTTTTTATTCAAATTATAAATCTTCTCCAAAAAGATAGGAGATGACCATCGGGAAACGCTCACGCCAGGCGAGCTCGTTGTGAACTCCTTCTTCAATCACTTCGAAGCGGATGTGTTCGACCTTGTCTTTTAACAGGTTGTACACGCGTTCGCTCGACTCACGATACATCTCGTTCGTCGGTCCATTTTCGATCGGTTCCTCGACTTCTTTTGCGCCGACGTCCAAGTAAAGACGCTCGACGCCCTTCAAATCGCTCGCTTCAATCAATTGTTCCAGCTCGGTTTGGTTGAACCAAAATGCAGAGGACAGGGAAGCGACACGCTTGAAGACGTCTGGATATACACATGCTGCATATATCGAGATGAGCCCACCCATCGAACTTCCCATCATCGCTGTTTCTTCCGGAATCGTCCGATAGTCAGCATCGATTTGAGGTTTCAATTCCTGCGCGATGTATTCGATATACGCCGAACCCTGCCCGCCGAGCACGATGTCACTTCCGAGCAAACTTTCACCGATATAAGGGTTTTCCCACGGTCCATACTCATCGAGTCGTTGTTCGCCTGGTGCACTATCGAGGGCGACGACAATCAAGTCACGCTTCGAGGCGTCTAAATATTCACCGACGCGCCAGCTCATGTTGTAGCTCGCATCCTCGTCATTAAAGCAGTTCTGTCCATCGTGCATGTAGAGGACCGGATATCGTTTTTCGGACGTCTCATAGTCGGAAGGTGTGTAAATACGGACCGTTCGTGTCCGTTCGAACGGTGTGATCGTCAGTTCTTTTGTCTCAATCATAATTGGCCTCCTCACAGTTACATTCCTATTAATGATACCCAACTTTTCATCAGATTATTGCGATACCCAAAAAAACAAGCGTGTGGTACGATGGGGGTGTTGATTTTTAGACATTTAGAGGGGGTCTTCACATGGTAAACACGACGAAGTTGAAAGTGCAGGATGCGGAATTGTTTGAGGCAATGCAACACGAGCTCGGTCGTCAGCGCGACAACATCGAACTCATCGCTTCAGAAAACTTTGTTTCAGAAGCGGTCATGGAAGCGCAAGGTGGCGTATTGACGAACAAATATGCCGAAGGATATCCGGGACGCCGTTACTACGGTGGCTGTGAGTTTGTCGACGTCGCTGAGAACTTGGCGCGTGACCGTGCGAAAGAATTATTCGGTGCAGAACATGCGAACGTACAACCACACTCGGGTGCACAAGCGAACATGGCGGTCTACTTCACGGTGCTTGAAGCAGGAGATACGGTTCTCGGAATGAACTTGTCTCATGGTGGTCACTTGACGCACGGTAGCCCGGTCAACTTCTCAGGTGTGCAATATAACTTCGTCGAATATGGTGTAGACAAAGAGACAGAACACATCGATTATGACGTCGTCGCTGCACTTGCGAAGGAACATAAGCCGAAATTGATTGTTGCGGGAGCATCGGCATACCCACGTACAATCGACTTCGCGAAGTTCCGTGAGATCGCGGACAGTGTCGATGCTTATCTTATGGTCGATATGGCGCACATCGCTGGACTCGTGGCAGCAGGTCTACATCCGAACCCGGTCGAACATGCGCATTTCGTCACGACGACGACGCACAAGACGCTCCGTGGACCACGTGGCGGGATGATTCTTTGTAAAGAAGAGTTCGCCAAAGCGATCGATAAGTCGATTTTCCCAGGGATTCAAGGAGGACCGCTCATGCACGTCATCGCGGCAAAAGCGGTCGCGTTCGGTGAGGCACTCCAACCGGAATTCAAAGATTACCAACGTCAAGTCATTGCGAATGCACAAGCACTTGCGGCAGGCCTTGAAGAAGAGGGACTTCGAATCGTATCGGGCGGAACGGACAATCACCTCTTGCTTGTCGATCTTCGAGGAATCGACATCACAGGTAAAGCAGCTGAGCATGCATTGGATGCAGCAGGAATCACGGTCAATAAAAACACGATTCCATTCGACCCGGCATCACCGTTTGTCACAAGCGGAATCCGTCTCGGAACAGCTGCGATGACGACTCGTGGCTTCAAAGAAGCGGATATGAAAGAAGTGGCACGTCTAATCGGGCGTGTGCTGAAACAACATGAAGACGAGGCGGTAATCGCGGAAGCACTTCAAGACGTGCAATCGTTAACGGCGAAGTTCCCGCTTTACCCTGAACGAGGCTGAGTCAATGGATATTCGGACACTAGCAGAACGAGAGCTATCCGAACTTCCATTGTTCGATATGACAGAATGGTTGGCTCGTAAAGGGGAATACGATCCTTCTTTCCGTCTTGTCGCCAGTGAGTTTGGTGTCATCACGACGCTCCTTGACCATGGCTATTATGAAGAAGCGA
Source organism: Exiguobacterium sp. KJ 601 (assembly GCF_027161185.1). Classification (GTDB taxonomy): domain Bacteria; phylum Bacillota; class Bacilli; order Exiguobacteriales; family Exiguobacteriaceae; genus Exiguobacterium; species Exiguobacterium profundum. The sequence goes on from NZ_JADHZG010000001.1 coordinate 239,765, forward strand.
GCGAACGAATCGTGCCGCTCCTCGGGATGAAAGTGCCTGCTGCTTTCCATCGACTAGGTCTTGCGCTAGAAGTGAAGGCGAACGGAAGAAAAGCGGCCAAGCGCCGCTTTCGTTCGTTCTCGTCGGCTGTCATCCAACATTCTGATTTAGCCGAGTGGCGACAGGCGTTCAAGCTCGATAAGAAATGGCTTGGGCTTCCGCTAGTGGTCAGTCTTGCGGCTGGAGCGCTCATATTTTGGCCAGATGCCGAACCGCCCGTCGTCACGCCGGACGAGCCGGACGAAGTCGTTGTCGAGACCGTAACGGAAGAAGAAGCACTCGCAGAACGCCTTGAAGAGCTCGAGGCAGAAGTCGCCCGACTCGAAGAAGAGAATGAGAAACTTCAAGATTCGGACGAACAGAAGCCAAAGGAATCAACTGAAGAAGCACCGGACACATCAACGGATGTTGTACCGCTGGCTGAGGTAGAAGCACTTGTTCAAGATAAACAGTATGAAAAAGCCGACCGCCTATTAGGTGGAAAAGCGAAAGTCGGACAAGAACAAGCAGTTGGGTTTTATCGACTTCTTGTCGACAATAAATTGGGACAAGCGGACATTGCGGACTATGCGGCTTATCTCGAGTCGTATCCAGAATCCGGTTACAAGGCAGATGTCCTTTGGATGAAAGGGATTGCCGAGAAAAAAGCGAATGACCCGGCGTACCGTGAAACGTTGACGACCGTTTCTGAGATGGAAGGGACGTATTGGGCACCGATTGCGAAGTCCGTGCTCGAAGAATAAGGTGCTACATGAGTAGCGCCTTTTCTCATGAAATTCTAATGAAGTACACCACGATTTCTCGTTTTCCTGTCGTATGATTTGAGATAGGAGGGATGCGTGTATGAAACGTGTAATGAAAACCATTGGAACAACTTTATTGGCGATCGGACTTATGGGAATCGGACTTGCCGGATTTTTGTTCTTCACTTCACCTGGACAATCCAGCCTGTCGCAACTATCGCTAGCGGCGCTGGAAGTCGAACAGCAGATGGAACAAGTCGATACGAAGTGGGATGAATGGGAAGATGATTTAGAAAGACGAATCGAGCAAGCCGTTCCAGAAGGCGTTCGTCTGTTTTTTGCGGATTGAATTCGGGAAATGAATAACAATACGTCGAGCGAACTGCTCGGCGTTTTTTCAAAGGAGTGAGCAGGATGCAGACGATTCTCGTCGTAGAAGATGATTCGAAGATTGCGCGATTACTGGAGTTGGAATTGAAGCATGCGGGATATGCGGTCATGGTGGCGACAGACGGTCGTACCGGTTTGGAACGAGCTCTCTCTGACGATGTCGACCTCGTGTTGCTTGACGTGATGTTACCTCAAATGAGTGGACTCGAGGTGGTCCGTCGTCTGAAAGAAGAGCGACCATTGTTACCGGTTCTGATGGTGACGGCCCGTGGCGATCGATACGACAAAGTGAGTGGGCTTGATCTTGGCGCAGATGATTACATCACGAAACCATTTGAAATAGAAGAGGTGCTCGCACGAATTCGGGCATTTTTACGAATGCGCCAGCTTGTTCGTCAGGACCATTCCGAACAGGTGTTGACGTACGACACATTGACTGTCGACGTGAATCGTCATGAAGTATATTGTGACGGAAAGAAAGTAGATTTGACTCGACGTGAGTTTGACTTGTTGGTTTTCTTTTTAGAGAATCCGGAGCGTGTTTTGACGCGTGACCAACTCGTCGAACACGTGTGGGGATTCGACTACTATGGGGATACGAATGTCGTGGACGTGTATGTCCGATACGTAAGGAAAAAACTGACCGGCTCTTGGATTCAAACGGTTCGTGGTGTCGGCTATATGTTGAAGCGTGGTGAGTGACCGATGCTACGAACAAAAATTGCGTGGGCGATGACAGGGTTTATGTTGTTGCTTCTTCTCGTCTCCTTTGGCGTAACCTGGTTCGTCGCCAGACAGGAAATTGTCGATTCGCGTTTTGACGTGTTACTGCAGGCGTTGAATCTCTTGGAAGAAGATGTCCGGAATAGCGATGCGGTATTGTCGCTTCATGAGGACAGTGTCGTGTTAGAACGTCAAGAAAACGGCGAATGGGGAATCATCGGAGGAGAAGTGCCAGACGGAACGACGTTTCCCATCAATTACGGGGAACCGGCCCTCATCGATGATTGGTTTGTGGTCGCGACGACGGATGGACTAGCGTTCGGCTTTCAGGATCGAGATGTGAGCAATACGATTCAAGCGCTCGCAACCATTTTTCTCGTCATGTTCTTCTTTGCTGTTCTCTTGACGTTCCTAGGGACGTGGTGGATTTTACGTCAAGGTCTGTCACCGTTACGCCGATTGACAGAGACGATGGAACGGATCACGGAGTCCGGTAAGTTTGAGACAATCGAAGTGGCTGACCGAAAAGATGAAGTGACGACTCTTTCGGACGGATTTAATCATATGATTGAGCGAGTCGAAGGGACGATGGAGCAACAACGTCGTTTCGTCGCCGATGTTTCACATGAACTCAAGACACCGTTGACCGTCATCGAGGGCTATGCGAAGTTATTACAACGATGGGGACAAGAAGATGAGAGTGTACGTGCCGAAGCGATTGACCATATTTTAACGGAGTCGCGTCAAATGCGAAATGATTTGATTGAACCTATGCTCGAATTGAATCGATTTGCTGCACTCGAACAGGTAGAGCGAGAAGAAATCGATTTAGCTGAACTTGGGGAATCAATAGGAGAACGTTTTTTGCGGTCGCACGGCGTCCATTTACCTATTGAATCTACAGGAAGCTGGTTTGGTCATCGTGAGTCGTTACAGCGGATTCTTGTCATCCTATTAGACAATAGTTTGAAGTATGCGGAAGAGACGAGCCTTCATTTGAAGAGTGATCGAATTGAGGTACGCGATCGAGGACCGATTCTTTCGGATGATGTGAGGAATCGGCTGTTCGATCGATTCTACCGATTAGATGAAGCGCGCGATCGCAGTGGGAGCGGTCTTGGTCTCGCGATTGCGAAAGAAGTGGCGGACTTGAATGAGTGGACGATAGGAAGTAGATCGAATCATCCGGATGGCAGTATATTTTTCCTGACTCGATGATGAATATTTCGCATTTTCTCACCAACTTCTAATGAAGCCTTAAATATGCTCTCACGGAAGAGGCTTATGATGAAAATAAGAAGAACACATCATGAGGAGGAAACAAACATGAAACGCATCGGTTGGATTATCGGCGCATTATTAGCTGTCATGGCAATTGTTGGAATTGGATTTTACGTAAACGGGAATCAGACGGATACGGTCATTGTTCCACAAGCAATCAATCAAGCGAGTGACGATCGATCAACGGACAACCCAGATGACCCTGCTACATCGGATGGCTCAAGTAGCGCATCAGATGATTCGTCAGCAGCGCGAGTGGGAGATGGAGACGACTATAAACTATACGGGACGCTCGTGAAGTTATCGAAAGAAGATGTCACCATCAGCTTCAATGGAAAAGAGTCGACATACCCTTTAGCGGCGACACATGAAATCGATGACGATACACCGCAAGTGGGTGACCGGGTAAAACTCGAATTGAACCGAGATGATGAAGTGAAGGAAGTGGACCGTGAGAGTGGTGATGATGCGTATATTTACGGCACGCTCGTCAAACTCACAAATCAAGAAGTCACGATTAAAATCGATGGGAAAGACAACGTATATCCACTTGCCGCACGCTCTGAAATCGATGATGACACTCCGCGTGTCGGCGACCCTGTCAAACTTGAACTAAATCAAGATGGGGCGGTCATTGAAGTCGATCGTGAATCAGAGGACGACCAGAATGAACAAGATGATTCTTCGCAGGACGACTCATCTCAAGATGACTCATCCGAGGATGAGCGAGAAGATGACTAATGAAGTGATAAAAAGGACTAATCTCTTAATGGATTAGTTCTTTTTTTGTTGCTAGACGTTGAAGCATAAAATGAGTTGGACCGCTTTCGTCAAATCATCAGAAACGTAATAATTCTGAAATCATCACAAAAATAGGTTCTATGTTATGATGTACAAGAAAAATTTAGGTGGTTTCCACCTAATTGGGAATGAGGAGGAACATCAATGCGCACGTATTGGGGAATCTTGCTCAGTTGTATCTTGTTGAGTGGATGTGGTGCCGAGACGTTGAACGCGATTGAGTTACGTCCTTTGTCTTCCTATCGAGTCGAGCAAGATCCTGAGATACCGTTAATGAAACAAACACAAGAGAAGCTACTTACATACTGTGAGCGTCGTCCGACAGATGTCTTACCAGAGCGACGAGCCAAGGTGGCAGAAGTGACATTTCATCATCCGCTCTATGAAGTACTCGGTTCCAAAACGGTGAAATATTTTGCGGCGGGTGATGAACGTTACGTGACCTGCGCGAACAGCAATGAGTTGATGGAGCGAACGTTTGCCGTGGAGCCGATTCAAGCGTTTGAAGCGCTCGAACAAGAGCGCTTTCAAGAATCGAAAGTGGTCTCGACAATTGAGTTTGAGCGCATCGATGACCTTGAATCGATTACAAGTACGTTCACATTGAACGAGACGCATGAAGAAGTGATGCCCGACTCGGCTTTCCGTTATACGACACCGGATACGGGAGCGATCTATGTGACGTTCGAGACGATTCGAAATGGGCGTACACTTGACCCGATCATTGAACCAAAACTATTCCCGTTTCAAAGCGGAGAGAATGAAGGGTATATTTTCTTGACGAGGCGTGCCGATGATCGTCTCACCCTACAAATCGGAGAGGCGTCCTCGCTCAAACAACTCATCCTACCGAATATATATGAGGCTCCTTATATGAAAGTCGATCCGAAAGAAGAGCTCTCGCTAAAGGGAAATCATCGCGAACTCATGAAACGCATCATCTTATCTGATCGACCGATTGAAGGGGATGTGGCTGAAGAGACGTCGTTATCGTTATCGAAAACATACGGAACGGTCCTTGAAATTTGGGGGCATGTCCGTCGTCCAGTGACAAACAAGATGTCCACGCGCCCCGCCGAAAGGGAAACGCGCCTGGCAGTTTTTGAATCGGATCAAGATATAATCTGGCTAGACGGACCGAAAACGCAAGAGTTGTTTGACGCCTTGTCTCATATTCAGCCGCATGAAAAACCGTCTACAGCTATCAAAATCGGAGACTTGCATCTGTATGAAGAATTGACTGAGCAATCCTTTGACGTATGGAAAACGGAAACAGAACTCTATTTAGTCGATCAACACACATCTCAATCGTATGAACTTCCGGGCAATGATTATTTCCAGGTCATTCAACCATAAGTGGCGTCTGACCTTTGATAAAATAGAAGTTGGCTCTACCCATCTCAACAGAGTTAGGGTACAATGCTCGAGAGAGAATGAGAGAGAATGAGAGAGGAGTGAAGCAAGATGGGAAAAGTACATGTTTATGACCATCCTTTGATTCAGCACAAAATGACGATTATGCGTAAAGTAGAGACGGGGACGAAGCAGTTCCGTGAACTCGTCGACGAAGTTTCTTCACTTATGGCATACGAAATCACGCGCAGCCTACCCCTAACAGACGTAGAAATCGAGACACCGGTCTCTGTTTCCACTCAAAAGATGATTGCCGGCAAGAAATTGGGAATCGTCCCTATTTTACGTGCAGGACTTGGTATGGTGGATGGGTTCCTCAAAATGATGCCGAACGTAAAAGTCGGTCATATCGGTCTTTACCGCGATCCGGAAACACTTGAGCCACACGAATACTACTTGAAACTTCCGACAGACGTCACAGAACGCGACTTTATCGTTGTTGACCCGATGCTCGCGACAGGTGGTTCGGCTGTTGATGCGATTGCATCACTCAAGAAACACGGAGCGAAGTCAATCAAGTTGGCATGCCTCTGCGCAGCACCAGAAGGCGTAGAGCGTGTACAAGCAGAACATCCGGATGTAGAGATCTATCTTGCTGCACTCGATGAAAAATTAAATGACCACGGTTATATCGTTCCTGGACTTGGGGATGCGGGTGACCGTTTGTTTGGTACGAAGTAATGACTTAAAAGCGAGAATCGCCTATGCGATTTTCGCTTTTTTTACGATTGACACTGAATAATATTTATCATTTACGGATGTCACAAAATAGACACAAAACTAGAGCGAGAAGAATGGCGAACTGGGATGGAATTTATCTATTCTTTCTTATTTAAGTAGAATCCCTCGATTTCGAATATAAAACCATGATTGAGAAAGGGATTTTGAACAGTATGAGATTCCTCACAAAAAAATGGGCAAAATCGCTCGACATGGTAAAAACATCCTCGGTATACTGATACAGGACGTTGAAAACGATTTCAAAATGAAGTCAACCGTCGTTTCGTAACTCTTTGTGAACGTAAGCGTTTACCGATTGAATTTTCCAAAACGTGGGGGTATAACTGAACTATTCTTCATCTGATTACGTTTGTGAAATGTTATAAAGTCAACATTTTTATTTCAACGTTTCTTCACACTTTCTTAAAAAAGTGCCTCAATCGTTTAGTTTATGAAGTGCGTAAAACTATTGATACGACTTGATTTAAAGCGCTTTTATAATTGTGAAATTCATTGACTTCTTATGCCATTTCTATTACTCTGAACTTGTGTGACTTTTGATGGTCACGCGAGTGTGAATTCGTGAAGAACAAGGGAGCACGTGAGACTCGAAAGGGGGATTTGGATGGCGAAAAAAGACAATCGTTATCTATCCTATGCCTCGCTCGCTTCACAAATCTCGACAGCACTTGCTGGACCGATTGTCATCGGTTATCTCGTCGGACAGTACGGCGAAAGACGTGAATTTTGGGGCACGTTTGGTTGGAATGTGTCGATTATCCTTGGACTCGTGTTCGGGGTTACGGCGCTAGTTCTCACCCTTCGGAGTTTATTGACAGGAGAGGACGAATGAATACGATTCAAGCAGACAGAAAAGCACAAAAAGAGTTGATGAAGCGTTATACGAAATGGTTTACCATTTGGTTTGCAATTTTGTTAGTTGGCGCCTTCATCGTCCCGATGTACAAAGCCGTTTTTCTCGGATTGTTCATCGGCGGGGTCGGGAGTCTCATCATTCTACATATGCAGAATCGAAGTGTCATACGTATGTATGACGTCATCGAGCATGGACGACGACCAAAGTCGCACGGGACCGTTTCAAGAATGGCGGTCGGTGCGTTAGCAGTGATAGTCGGTCTTCTCTACGAGGATCGAGTGTCCGTCATCGCGGTGGTAACTGGTCTAATCGCCGGCCACATCATACAATTTGGCGAGTTTACACTTGCCCAGCTCAGCAGGAAAAGAGGTGAATATTAATGGGTCATGAGTTTCCCACATATTCTCTGCACTTTGGGGACTATACGTTATACGGGAGCTGGACGAACGTCATTACAGTGCTAGTTGCAGCGTTACTCGTCTTCGTATTCGCCATTTGGGGGACAAGACGTTTGGCAATGAAGCCGACTGGCAAACAAAACTTCATGGAATTCTTCGCGGAGTTCGTACGTGGAATCATCGCAAGTGCGATGGACTGGAAGACAGGAGGACGCTTTATTGGATTTGGGATGACGTTGATTTTGTTCATTCTCTTCTCAAACTTGATGGGTCTACCGTTTAACGTCATTTCCGGACACTATTTGTGGTTCAACTCACCGACAGCCGATCCTTACGTAACCTTGGCGTTGTCGACACTCGTCGTTGCAATGTCGCACTATTACGGGGTGAAACTGCACGGATTGAAACACTATTCGGCGGAATTCGTAAAACCAGTCTGGTTCTTGCTTCCGATCAAATTGATCGAGGAGTTTGCGAACACGTTGACGCTCGGTTTGCGTCTATACGGTAACATCTTTGCCGGTGAAATCATGATTACCATCATCTTGGGACTCGCGATTACAGCCGAAGGCGCACTCAACCCGCTCGGTGCAATCTTTGCGGTCTTCCCAATGATTCTATGGCAAGGTTTCTCAATCTTTATCGGGGTTATCCAATCCTACATTTTCCTGACGCTTGCAATGGTGTACATCGGGCACAAAGCTTCGGCCGAACATTGATTCGGACATCTCGCCAAAGCGTTACAAACAAATTATTTACTTAACTTTTAGGAGGAATATACACAATGGAACAACTTAATCTTCTCGCAACAGCACTTGTTATCGGACTTGGAGCACTCGCAGCTGGTATCGGTAACGGTTTGATCGTATACGGAACAGTACAAGGACAAGCACGTCAACCAGAACTCAAAAACGAACTTCGTCAAACAATGTTCATCGGTATCGGTTTGGTTGAGGCCCTCCCGATCATCGGTGTGGCTGTCGGTTTCCTTCTCCTCAACTCTTGATTCCGAGTTAACGAGAATAGCATGAGAGGGAGCACGTCTCCCTCACTTATTTAGTCAAGAGGAGGGTATGCATGGATACGATGATGATTGCAGCTGGTGCTGGCGGCGAAGGCCTCCGCATTCTGGATATGATCTTTACAATTTTCACATTCCTCGTACTCTTGGCCCTGTTGAAGAAATTTGCTTGGGGACCACTCCTTGGAATGATGAGACAGCGTGAAGAGTATGTAGCGAACGAAATTGAACTCGCTGAAAAGAGCCGCAAAGATGCGGAACATTATGTCGTTGAACAACGTGACGCACTCAGTGCAGCACGTACTGAGTCAAAAGAAATGCTCGATGCAAGCCGTCGACAAGCAGAAGCAGAACAAGCACGCTTGGTGGAGCAGGCGCGTTTGGAAGCCGAACAAATTAAAATCGAGGCAGAGAAAGCGATTGAGCGCGAGCGTGAGCTTGCGAAACAATCTCTTCAAACGGAAGTCGTCACACAGGCACTTTCGGCAGCACGCCACGTCCTTCAATCAGACCTTAAAGGCGATGAAGCGAAACAGCGTGCCCTCGTTACAGACTTCCTGTCTAAAGCGAAAGGTGCGAACTGATGAACGCATCACTAGCAAAACGCTATGCCAAAGCGCTCTTCGACTTAGCGCGGGAACAAGGCACGCTCGACCAAGTCGAAGCGGAAGTGCGTCTGCTCGATGAAGTGCTCCACGCGACTCCTGAACTCATGGATCTCTTAACGAATCCGGCAGTCAGTGACAGCGAGCTTGCACAGCTTTTAAAAGACAGCTTTGGTGATATGACGGCGATTGTCGTGAACACACTTCTCGTCATGGTCGAAAACGACCGTGCGGCAGAGGTTCGCGCATTGCCACGTTACGTCCGCGAATTGATCAACGACTACCGTGGGATTGCAGAGGGTATTGTCACAAGCGCCTACCCGTTGTCGGCAACAGACTTGAAAGACGTCGAACTCGTCTTCGGACAGAAGCTCGGGAAGACGCTCCAATTGAAGAACGTCGTCGATGAAGAAGTCATCGGTGGACTCCGTGTCCAAGTCGGATACACGACGTACGATGATACGATCGAAACGAAACTTACACGCCTTGAGCGTGAATTGTTGAATGCGTAAGAAATAGGGGTGAATTCAATGACAATCAAAGCTGAAGAAATCAGCGCCCTGCTAAAAGAACGAATCGCTTCGTACGGTTCTGAAATCGAGGTCAGCGAGACAGGTACAGTCATTCAAGTAGGTGACGGTATCGCTCGTGCACACGGACTCGATAACGTTATGGCGGGGGAACTCGTAGAGTTCTCTAACGGCGTAATGGGCTTGGCGCAAAACTTAGAAGAAGGTAACGTCGGGATTATCATCCTTGGCGATTACAAAGGTATCAAAGAAGGCGACTCTGTCAAACGTACAGGTCGCATCATGGAAGTTCCAGTTGGCGAGGCACTCCTCGGACGTGTCGTCAACCCACTCGGACAACCAATCGATGGTCTTGGACCAATCGTAACTGACACGTATAACCCGATCGAGCGCAAAGCTTACGGCGTTATGGCACGTAAATCGGTTCACGAACCACTTCAAACAGGAATTAAGGCGATTGACGCCCTCGTTCCAATCGGTCGTGGTCAGCGTGAGCTCATCATCGGTGACCGTCAGACAGGTAAAACATCTGTTGCCATCGATACGATTATCAACCAAAAAGAAGAGAACATGATTTGTATCTACGTTGCCATCGGTCAGAAAGAATCGACTGTACGTGGCGTAGTAGAGACGCTTCGTCAAAACGGCGCACTCGATTACACAATCGTTGTTTCGGCATCGGCATCACAGCCGGCACCACTTCTTTACCTCGCACCATTCGCTGGGGTATCGATGGGTGAGTACTTCATGGACCGCGGACAACACGTCCTCGTCGTTTATGATGACCTTTCGAAACAAGCGGCAGCTTACCGTGAGCTCTCGCTCCTTCTCCGTCGTCCTCCAGGCCGCGAAGCCTATCCAGGAGATGTCTTCTACCTCCATTCACGCCTTCTTGAGCGTGCTGCGAAGTTGAACGACGAACTCGGCGGTGGTTCATTGACAGCACTTCCGTTCATCGAGACACAAGCATCGGATATCTCAGCATATATCCCGACAAACGTTATCTCGATCACAGACGGTCAAATCTTCCTTCAGTCGGACCTCTTCTTCTCTGGGGTACGCCCAGCGATCAACGCCGGTCTCTCAGTATCACGTGTTGGTGGTTCGGCACAGGTGAAAGCGATGAAGAAAGTTGCTGGTACACTTCGTCTTGACCTCGCGTCTTACCGTGAGCTCGAAGCGTTCGCTCAGTTCGGATCAGATCTCGACAAAGCGACACAATCGAAGTTGAACCGTGGTCAGCGTACGGTTGAAGTCTTGAAACAAGACTTGAACGCACCGCTTTCTGTAGACAAGCAAGTTATCATCATCTACGCACTCACGAAAGGTCATCTCGATGACATCCCAGTCACAGACATCCGTCGTTTCGAAACAGAAATGAACGCATGGCTCGACCAAAACCGTAAAGACCTCTGCCGTGAAATCCGTCAGACAGGAAACCTTCCTTCAGACGAGGCAATGGTCGACGCAATTACGGAATTCAAAAAGACGTTCTCGCCATCGGTTTAATCCGGTGATGAGCGTCTATTAAGGTGGTGAATCGAAATGGCATCATTACGTGAGATCCAGATGCGGATCACCTCGACCCAAAGCACGAAGCAAATCACGAAAGCGATGAACATGGTGTCGGCATCGAAGTTGAACCGGGCCCAAGGGAACAACGCCAACTTCAAGCCGTACATGGACAAGTTGCAAGAAGTCATCTCGTCGATCGCCGGTGGTACATCAGGCGCGACACACCCGATGCTTCAAGTACGTCCCGTCAAACGGACTGGTTATATCGTCATCACGTCAGACCGCGGACTCGCAGGTGGATACAACGCCAGCGTCTTGCGTGACGTGTACCGTGAACTCAAAGACAAGCACACATCAACAGATGAGTATCGTCTTTACGTAATCGGGAAAGTCGGTGTCCAGTTCTTCAAGTCACGCAACATTCCGGTGTATAGCGCGATGACAGGGCTAAACGACCAACCAACTTTTGTTGAAGTCGCAGAAATCGTCAAACAGACGGTAGGTGCCTTCAGCGAGGGCGAGATTGATGAATTGAAGCTTTGCTACAACTCGTTCATCTCGGTCATCAGCCAAGAAGTGAAGATTCAACAATTGCTCCCGCTCGGGGATATCGAACAGTCCGCATCCAATGTGATGTATGAATACGAACCAGAAGAAGAAACGATCTTAGCGGCGCTCCTCCCACGTTATGCGGAAGGACTCATCTACGGCGCATTGCTCGATGCGAAAGTGTCAGAGCACGCAGCCCGGATGACGGCGATGTCGAGTGCGACAGACAATGCGGATGAACTCATTCGCGGACTCAAACTCAAATTCAACCGCGCGCGTCAAGCAGCGATCACACAAGAAATCACAGAGATTGTCGGAGGTGCGTCGGCGCTTGAATAAGCGCACGCCCTCTAGATTGTAGGAGGCTAACACGATGAACGAATACGGCATGAAAGGCCGCGTAGTCGCAGTCATGGGCCCAGTTATCGACGTAAAGTTCGACAACCACTTACCGAACATCTACAACGCTCTCAAAGTCACACACGTGGCAGCGACAGCGGACGATGTTAGTGTCGACTTGACGCTCGAAGTAGCTGTTCACCTTGGTGACGACACGGTCCGTACGATTGCGATGGACTCAACTGACGGCGTTCGCCGCGGTATGGAAGTACTTGACTTAGGATCACCGATTTCGGTACCAGTTGGAGAAGCGACACTTGGACGTGTCTTCAACGTTCTCGGTAACCCGATCGATGATAAAGAAGTGGCAGCTGACGTGCTTCGTGCACCGATTCACCGTCAAGCGCCAACATTTGACGAATTGTCAACGAAAGTTGAAATCCTTGAAACAGGGATTAAAGTCGTCGACCTTCTCGCACCATACATCAAAGGTGGTAAAATCGGCCTCTTCGGTGGTGCCGGTGTAGGGAAAACCGTCCTCATCCAGGAACTCATCAACAACATCGCGCAAGAGCACAGCGGGATTTCTGTATTCGCAGGAGTCGGTGAGCGTACGCGTGAAGGGAATGACTTGTTCCACGAGATGACGGACTCAGGCGTTATCAAGCAAACAGCGATGGTCTTCGGTCAGATGAACGAACCACCTGGTGCACGTCTCCGTGTTGCCTTGACTGGTTTGACAATGGCAGAGTACTTCCGTGACGAGCAAGGACAAGACGTTCTTCTCTTCGTTGATAACATCTTCCGTTTCACACAAGCAGGTTCTGAGGTTTCAGCCCTTCTCGGACGTATGCCATCGGCGGTAGGTTACCAGCCGACACTTGCGACTGAAATGGGTATGCTTCAAGAGCGAATCACATCGACTGCAAAAGGATCGGTTACATCGATTCAAGCGGTTTATGTACCAGCCGATGACTACACGGACCCGGCTCCGGCAACAACGTTCGCCCACCTTGATGCAACAACAAACCTTGAGCGTCGTCTTTCGGAGATGGGGATTTACCCAGCCGTTGACCCGCTCGCATCGACTTCACGTGCCCTCTCTCCTGAAATCGTAGGGAAAGAGCACTATGAGGTTGCACGTAACGTTCAACAGACGCTTCAGCGTTACAAAGAACTTCAAGACATCATCGCTATCCTCGGGATGGACGAGTTGTCTGAAGACGACAAACTCACGGTTCACCGTGCACGTCGTATTCAGTTCTTCTTATCACAAAACTTCCACGTGGCTGAGCAGTTCACGGGCCAAAAAGGTTCGTACGTGCCAGTCAAAGAGACAGTACGCGGCTTCAAAGAGATCCTCGAAGGTAAACACGACGATCTTCCTGAAGATGCATTCCGTCTCGTCGGTCCAATCGAAGACGTCATCGAAAAAGCGAAGACGTTGGTCTAAGACCTACGCGGAAGGGGGAAACTAGACGATGAATACTGTTCACGTCAACGTCGTCACCCCGGATGGTGCAGCCTTTGAAGGAGACGCACGAATGGTCATCGCCAAATCGGTCACTGGTGAGCTTGGTATTTTGCCAAAGCACATCCCGATGGTGACGCCACTCGACGTCTCAGTCCTCAAGCTGCGCCACGAAGATGGTGGACGCACGCTGATCGCAATCAGCGGCGGTTTCATGGAAGTTCGTCCCGACACGGTGACGATCTTAGCTGAAACAGCCGAAATGGCGGATAAGATCGACTATGATCGCGCTTCTGCGGCGAAAGTTCGTGCCGAGCGTCGTCTTCAAGACACGAAGCTCTCGGAACTCGAATTCCGTCGTGCGGAACTTGCGCTCAAAAAAGCGATCAACCGCTTAAGCATTCGCGATATGAAAGAATAAGAATGACTCTCACACGAAAGTGTGGGAGTTTTTTTGTTGTTTTTTGGAAAAGATGGGTCTTTTGTCGTGCTTCTAAATGACGGGACTAGTAAAAAATATATGGAAGAAGACCGATAATAAAGGTGGGAACTACCGTAAAGGAGATTAGGGAATGAAAGTTTACGTTGCGCGACAACCAATTTTTGACCAACAATTACGCGTTTGCGGCTACGAATTGTTATATCGCCGCAGCGAAAATAATATTTTTGAGAATGTAGATGATTCGTTAGCAACAGCTGACGTCATTCATAACGCTTACCTTGTGTTCAATTTTCGGGAATTGACAGAAGGGACGCGCGCGTTCATCAATTTCCCTCAGACGTTGATTGAAGGGGAAGTGCCTTCGTTGCTACCACGTCAATCGCTCGTCGTCGAAGTACTCGAACATGTCGAACCGACGGAGAAGGTATTACAGTCTCTCCGCTCGTTGAGACGTCAAGGTTATACGATTGCACTGGATGATTTCGTATTTGAAGAGAAATATCGCCCATTGATTGGACTCGCCGACATCATCAAAATCGACTATCAAGCGACCCCAGTCGATCAACAGCAAAAATTGATTGATGCACTCGGACACCGAGTCGAATTTTTGGCGGAAAAAATCGAGACACCCGCAGAGTATGAGATTGCGAAACGACTCGGATATAAAATGTTCCAAGGGTACTTCTTTAGTCGTCCCATCGTGGTGCATGGGGCCGAAGTGCATCCGTTGCGTCACACGCTCATTGAAATGTTGAAAGAGCTCGATCGTCCGGAACCGAGTTTTCGACGGATTTCAGCGCAAATTGAGCGAAGTGTCGACCTATCCTATAAGATGCTCCGTACGGTCAATACAGTGTATCAAAAAGGTCGTCGAACGATTGAATCAATCGAGCAAGCCGTCGCACGAATCGGACTAGATGAGTTGAAACGCTGGTCGTATTTGATGCTTCTTCGTGAGATGCAGACGTCTGAATCAAAAGAACTGATTAAACAGAGTGTCATCCGCGGGAAAATGATGGAGTTGATTGCGGAGGATACATTGACAGATGTATTACCGTTTGATGCATTCATTACGGGAATCTTCTCATCACTCGACGTCATTCTCGATGAGGCGATGCAAACGTTGATTGCAGAGCTTCCTGTGGCGCCTCCTGTAAAGGCAGCGTTACTCGGTGAACAGAATGGTTTGCGAAAGTTGTTAGAGGATGTCATCGCCTACGAACAGTTGACGATTCCACTCCATAACACAGATTCGGATTGGTCTCAATATTTCGTCGAAGCGATTCGCTGGTCTCGTAGCCTTGACGAATCGATTGAATAATGTTTGAAATATGTGAGGGGCGTCAATTACTGTAGTAAGGCTTTACTGCTGCTGACGTCCCTTTTGGTGTGCTTGTAGAGAAAGTGAGTTGATCGAATGGTTCAAACCGCTCGAATCTTAAGACCCTAAGTCTTTTTTTCTCTAACATGTCATGATATGATTGAAAACGGTACGAATTTTAGAAAAGAGGGGAATCGTCGATGGTCAATACCGTATTTTCGCTAGCGATTTATATCATAGCGATCTACGTTGCTTGGTGGGCACTCTTACCCGTCAAATGGGACAAGTTGCTCAATCAAGTGAGGAGTCCGCAAGCTGCTGTCTTGCGCGTGCTCGTAGCGGTTGTCTTCGGTTCGCTGATTGCCCAGTTCTTTTTGGAGTATATTCGACTGGCGCAGGCACTCGCACCTATACAGTAGTCGCAGAATATTTAACAAACTGTAATCCTGCTGTAACGACTCCTATATGATTATCATGTAGGATAAATTCGTCTGACATGATGTTTTTTTCATTCAATTTGCACTTATTTATTATTCAGATTGATTAATGAATGAAAAATCATCACGTTTTGCAAACCATACAAATAATCGACATCATCACATCCGGATTCGGATATCGACGCACTATATAAAAAAACAATGAAGTTGGAGGACAAAGAGAGATATGAAGGATTTGATCGTAGTCCGTGGAGGACGTAAACTGTCAGGTACTGTGCGCGTTGAGGGAGCAAAAAACGCCGTACTCAAAACATTGGTTGCCACTCTATTAGCTAGCGAAGGAAAGTCAATCTTACAAAACGTACCACGTCTTGCTGACGTGTACACGATTAACAAAGTACTTCGTCACCTCGGTGCAGAGGTATCGTTCAATGAAGAAAAGAATGAAGTAACTGTCGATGCGTCGGGCGACATCAAAGATGAAGCACCGCTTGAGTACGTGCGGAAGATGCGTGCTTCAATCCTCGTCATGGGACCTCTTCTTGCCCGTCTCGGTCACGCTCGTGTAGCGATGCCAGGCGGATGCTCAATCGGCTCACGTCCGATTGACCTCCACTTAAAAGGATTCGAAGCGATGGGTGCGAAAACGGTCATCGGAAACGGATTCGTAGAAGCTTCTGTAGAAGGCCGTCTCCAAGGCGCTAAAATCTACTTGGACTTCCCATCTGTTGGTGCGACAGAGAACATCATGATGGCAGCTGTGCTTGCAGAGGGTACGACTATCATCGAGAACGTTGCAAAAGAACCTGAGATCGTCGACCTTGCGAACTTCTTAAACGGAATGGGCGCACACGTTCGCGGTGCAGGTACAGAAACAATCCGCATCGAAGGTGTAGAAACACTTCGCGGTGCAGAACACTCGATTATTCCAGACCGCATCGAAGCAGGTACGTTCCTCGTTGCTGGTGCGATCACAGGTAGTGACATCGAAGTCATCGGTGCAGAACGTGAGCACCTTCGTCCATTGATTTCAAAAATGGAAGAAATGGGTGTCCACTTCGAGGATACGGCAGAAGGCATGCGTGTCACGGCACCAGACGAATTGAAGCCGGTTGATGTGAAGACGATGCCACACCCAGGATTCCCGACAGACATGCAGTCACAAATGATGGCACTCGTCTTGAAAGCGGGCGGTACATCTGTCATCACGGAAACGGTGTTTGAGAATCGCTTTATGCACGTCGAAGAGTTCCGTCGTATGAACGCGGACATTAAGATTGAAGGACGTTCAGCAATCGTCAAAGGTGGCGTACGCCTTCAAGGAGCGGAAGTTGTCGCAACGGACCTTCGTGCCGGAGCAGCACTTATTCTAGCAGGTCTCATCGCGGAAGAAGAGACACGCGTTGGAGATTTATATCATATCGACCGTGGATACGTTGACTTCCACAAGAAACTTCAAGCACTCGGTGCTGACATCGAGCGTATTGAAGGAACTGTCGAAGTTGCTGAAGAAATGGTTCAGAACTAAGAAACGAGCACGAATTAGAGGGCGAGGAGAGACTCTTCTCGCTCTTTTCAATGAAGAAACGAACGGAGGAACCTATACATCATGTTTTCAAAAGATATCGGGATTGATTTAGGGACAGCAAACGTTGTCATTCACGTCAAAGGGAAAGGAATCGTCTTAGACGAACCTTCAGTCGTTGCGATAAAACGCTCTACAGGAAAAGTACTAGCAGTCGGTTCAGAAGCGTATGAGATGGTTGGTCGTACACCTGGTGATATCGTGGCGATCCGTCCTCTCCGTGACGGAGTCATCGCCGATTTCGCCACAACAGAAGAAATGCTCCGTCACTTCATCGAGAAAATTCAAGTCCGAGGCTTCTTCGGAGGCATCCGCATGCTGATTTGTACACCTGCGAACGTCACGCCGGTTGAAGCAAAAGCCATTCGTGAAGCTGCTGAGAAAGCTGGCGCGAAAGAAGTCTTCCTCGCCGTCGAACCAAAAGCTGCGGCAGTCGGTTCAGGCATGGATATTTGGAAGCCGGTTGGTCACATGATCATTGACATTGGTGGTGGGACGACCGACGTCGCCATTTTATCAATGGGAGACATCGTCTGCGGTGAGACTATCAAGATTGCAGGGGATCGCTTCGATACGGACATCCTTCGTGCCATCAAAGAGAAGCACAAGCTGATCATCGGAGAACGTACGGCTGAACAAATCAAGAAAGAAATCGCGACGGTCTTCCCAGGAGGGCGTAACGAATCGATGGATATTCGTGGACGTGACATGGTACGTGGATTGCCTCGTACGGTGACCATTACGTCAGAAGAACTTCGTGAAGCGATGGCTGAATCAGCTAATGAAATCGTCGAAGCAGCGAAGCGTGTCCTTGAACAGACACCACCAGAACTTGCAGCGGATATCATCGACCGCGGAATCATCATGACAGGTGGGGGATCACTCCTTCATGGTCTTGACCAACTCGTCGCAGAGCGTGTCATGTTGCCGGTCATGATGGCCGAGGAGCCGACACTCAGTGTCGCGCACGGAACGGGAATCATGCTCGAAAACTTAGATCGATTGAAATAAACAGACAAGCGACCGCGTGCGGTCGCTTGTTTTTTGTATGTTCAACTCAATATTTCGGAGACGAGTGCCAACACGTTGCCTTCAGAATCTTTGAAGAAACTCATCCACGTTTCTGTCGTCCCCATTTTTGCCACACAGTGTGGTTCATCAATGAAAGTCACTCCTGCATTTTTCAACTGAGCATAAGCGTCATCGATGGATGCGATACTCAAATAGAGAATTGGACTTGATTTTGCAAAAACATCATTCTCTGGAGGGGACAACATGAGGCGAACGCCCCCACAGTCGAAAAATGCGAGCAATCCTGCTTGAAAGAGAAAGGGTACCTCAAGCGTGTCTCGATAGAATTGAACGGCACGGTCTAACTCTTTGACAGGGATGTAGATTTGTTTGATTTGTTGAATGAGGCTCATGGGATTCATCCTTTCAATATGTATTTGAAACAGGAAGGGGTAACTCTGATTCAAGTTGACGTTGGAGACGGTTGGTAAGTCCTGTTGGGTGAGACATTAAGCCGATAGAAATATGTAATGGGAATAGGGTATGTAAGTCGCCAGGATAATATGAGCCATCTCGAGGTAACGTATGATTGACAATCCGAGAGACTCCTGAGGAATGGTCAATGTGTAAGACGATTGGAGCAGATATTCCGGTCCCTCGCTCAAGTTGTTGATGGTTAGGATAATATTCTTGTAGAAGCACCCATACATACACTTCCTGTCGAGTCGTACTCGTCCCGAGGATTTGATAGCTGGCATAAACATCCCCACCGAAATTAGGAGACATGACTTGAGTTGTCAAGTAGCGCTCCAACACGTTCTGATTGACGTCGACGGATTGGGTAAGCGTGACAAATGATTCATCCGTCAAGGCAGCATAGAGCAAAGCACTCAATATCCATGTACAAAATGTCGTTATGATCAACTTTTTCAAATAAGCGCCTCCCAATACCGATGTGATGAATCATATATATCCATCATATCTAAAGAGGATACGAATATATAGGTCATTCATGGGAAAAATTGTATATAATGAAATCATTAATCAATGAGAGGGGAATCATGATGGCACCGATTCACTAATGAACTGAACAGAATAATCAAATAGAATCGGAGGACATCATGAACAAACCACTTACACTCATTACTGGCGTCAGTCGCAATCAAGGCATCGGTGCTGCGATTGCGCGAAAACTTGCTTCTGAAGGACATGACTTGTACTTGACGCACTGGAGTCCGTTTGACGCTAAAGAAGGAATCGGGGAAGAAATTGGCTTCATCGAACGATTGGTTCAAGAACTGACTGAAGAAGGGGCTCGTGTCGAGCATGAGGCATACGATTTGGCTTCAGGAGACGAGGTCGGATTACTTGATCGAATGGAAGCTAAACTTGGTATACCGAGCAGGCTAATCCATAACGCGACCTATGAGCGACATGTCAACGTTGAGAACTTTACAACCGACGTATTGAGAAAACATTACCTGGTGAATAACGAAGGGACACTCGGACTCACCTTTGCGTTTATTGAGCGCTATAAACAAGCGGGACATCAAGATGGGCGAATCCTGTTCTTCGTATCGGGGGGACCGGATGCGAATAACCTGGCCTACATCGCAACGAAAGGTGCATTGATTGCCATCACACCTGCGTTGGCGAATGGATTAGGAGAATACGGCATTTCGGTGAATGCGTTCGATCCGGGACCGACGGATACGGGTTGGATCAATGACGAACTTCGCGAACACTTGCTACCATTATTTCCTTACAAGCGAATGGGGACGCCTGAAGATACGGCTCGCTTCGTCGCTTTCTTGATGGGCCCAGACGGCGCATGGGTGAATGGCCAACATCTTCACGTTGACGGAGGGTTTACTGGGCGCTAATAGAGAACGTTCGATGGATACAATAAAAAAAAAAGACATCTCACTTTAAGTGTGAGATGTCTTTTTTCAATGCCATGTATAGTCTTTATCAACAAATAAACGATTTTTTAAGTCTGTTTTAGAAATTGAAGGATTTGGTGCATCGAGCCAATCGTAATAATCACAGGCACAGGAATCACCAAGTTCGATAGAATAGCCATTATTTATTGTATTAACAGTTATATCGAGTTCATGTTCAGCTAACGTCTTTTTCAATCGATAAATCGTGTTGTATACGTTGTGTAAGGCGCGTTGTGGTTCATCGATGTCCGGGTAAAGGGTTTCGGCAAGCACCCACTTATTAATGACCTGCTTACGATGAAAAACTAAGTAGGCAAATAACTCCTCTGTTTTTTGTGTTGGCCACTTCACAAGATTTCCATCTTGTGTTCGTACCGAAAAACGATCTAGAAATTGTATGCGACAAGATTGATTGAGATTCTTTTGTTGAATCGCCTCATAGCGCTGGATGATACGCGGAATGACGTTATGAATCATCTGCTCTGTGATGGGCTTCAACAAGTAATGCGTGGCATGCAAATTGAACGCTTCAACGGCATACTGTTGATGGGCGGTCGTGAAGACGACTTGTGTCCGTTCCGGCAAATAGGTCGCCAATTCGAGTCCCGTCATTTCAGGCATCTCGATATCTAAAAAGACAAGGTCTACCGGGTGCTCTTGAATAAAAGTGAGAGCTTGAACCGGACTTTGGAATGAACCAATCCACTCAAGAGACGGCTCCTCTTTTACAATCCGCTCCATCATTCCTAAAATATGATGTTCATCTTCAATTAAAATCGTACGCATCTAAATGATTCGTCCTTTCCTGTTTTGGTAAACGCAGGTGAATGGTGGTGCCTTTTTTCAAAGTGGAAACTAAGTCAAACGTTGCACCATGAAGGTGTTCGATTCGACTTTTAATATTGCAAATCCCAATCCCAGATGTTTTGTTTGATACGTTTGGATCAAACCCACTCCCTGTATCTTGAACATAAACCTCAATCATTCCGTTTCGTTCCTGGATAGAAAGTGTCAATCGCTTTTGTCCTGGGTGTCGATAGAGACCATGTCGCACGGCATTTTCAACGAGTGGTTGAATCAATAAAGGTGGAATCGAACAGTTGAGAAGAGATTCATCAATTTCTTTCTCGACGTAGAACGAATCACGAAACCGTGTCTGTTCAATGGCGAGATACGAGTCAATCATATCGACTTCTTGACGAATCGATATCTCATTTTCAGTTCGACCATTTTCAAAAATGAAGCGGACATAAGTGCTCAAGTGACTGAGTAGACGAGCAGCATCGGGTGGAGATGTGTAACAGAGTGCAATCACATTCCCGAACGTATTGTAAAGGAAGTGAGGTTTGATTTGAGCATTAAAGAAGGACATCTCGTGCTGAGAAGCCAACACCTCGACTTGTTGCTTTTTCCTTTTGTCGGTAGACAAGTGAATCGGTAGAAGTAAAAACATCAATAGGAAATAGATGATGGTAAACGTATTGGCGTACAGCTGCTGATTGGGCGAGACGATGAACGTCGACGTCATGATTCCGATATACCCGACGAGTTGGGCGAGCGTGAAAGTTAGTAACTCGAGCGGATTGCCTGTCTTGTACTTTTCAAGAAGCCATCCAATATTCAATCCGACCCAGAAGAACGTGATAAATAAAACGATCATCCATACAAAGTATTCATACACTTCGTAAACGGAAGAGGGCAGGAAGATGGCTAGTACAGTCAATCCATATAGTGGATATCTCGAAATGGCCAAAAACCGGTCAAATGACACACGTTCCAAACATCGCGAAAACTCGATTAACATGATGATGCTCAGTAAGGCTAAACTTAACGTCAACTTATCACTACCCGAGATCCACATGCCGTCTCGGGACATGATTGAAAAACTCGTCAAAAAAAAGAAAGCTGTTCCGAAACCATACAACCGTTCATTTCGGTGAAAGAGATAGACGATGGCATAGAACATGGCAATCAAAAGTGAAATGAGCAACATGAAAAATTCGTAGCCGGCATAAGCATTTTGAGTGGTCATGATGGCATGTAACGGTCCGACCAATATACTTTCTTCGATGGGTGCGAAATTACCTGCCTGTCGTTCATGTTGAATCGTCAGTCGGAATTGTTTTGTCTCATCATCGAGCAGGAGGAGAGACGGCTGCTCGACGAGACGATTGTTTCCAATTTGTATCGTTTCAACCATTTTCCCATCTATCAAAATCGTAGAGGATGATAGGGACTTTGGAATGAGCAAGGCATACGTACCGGTTGGCAACGCGATATCGAGTTCGTAGGTAGATTCACGATAAGGGGTTGTAAACGGAATGGTTCGATAGGAGCGACGATCAACTTGGCTGACAATTCCTGACTCATAACGCCATGAGCCGTCTAGTCGTAAAATCTCTTCGTCAACAGTAGAAGAGAGAAGAGAAGCTTCGCCCTTGTCAACGGTGACGGTTGGATTAATCGACTGATGTCGAATCAATAAAGTGAGACTGACGCCAATCAACATCACAAGGATGAAGATAAACGTCATTCGATTACGCGTCATGTGCACATTCCCTTCAATCTTTGTGAGTTTCTTGTGAGGTCCTTCCGTTATTCTTCCTATTAGGTGAATGGATTTTTGAAGTGACTCTCCGTCTCATCATCGTACCCGAACTTTTTTTGTTTGAACAGAAAAAGTCATTCACCGTACGAGGTGAAGCATTCTAAGAGTGAAGGAAGAAGGCATTCCATGAAACGTTGGATTGAACAACGCATTAGTCGACAAGTTATGACAATTTTCTATATATTGATTGCCTTAGTGACGCTCACGTCGATTGGAACCTATTTTTATACACAGCAATCGATTCAAGAGACGACCGTAAAATTAGAAAGAATCAGTGAGCAACGTGCACGGGCGACAGACCTGTTTGAAACGTGGCAATCGATGCAATATGAATTACGAGGGCACGTCCTGCTAGGAGAAAGTGCGCTATTAGAAGAAGTAAGAACAGCTCAAACGAACATCGACGAGCAAACGACATGGTTCGAGACACAAGCAAGAAACGCGGAAGAAGTACAGTTCGCAGAGGATGCGAGACTTCTCTTCTCCATTTATACAACACGCGTCATGCCGGCACTTGAAGAATATGTGGTTGCGAAGCAGGCAGGAGAAATTGATGAATCCTTCCTGCAAATGCGTACGGTCGGGCAATTCATGCCGAAAAATGAAACGTCGACTCAGACGCGATTTAAATTGAACTCAAGTAGTGCTGCCGATATGAGCGCGAGCATCGTCGATATGGAGTCGGTCTTTACCGACTATCGACAAAATCTTGATTTTCAAGAAAGTGAATTGCGAGATGCGCTGTCAAAACAGTTGGTGAAAGCCCAATGGATGTGGCTTTTGATTCTACTCGGGGCATTGTTCATATTGTTTGTCGGGTTGCAGCCATATATTTTAAGGTTGACCAATCAACTGCAGACGCTGATGGTTAACAGTGAGCGACTTGCGAGTAATCCGAGTGCAACGCTCATCCCGATTAAACCGCTACAAAACGAAGTCGGACAGTTGTCGAAAGCGTTTAATGAGATGGCGACCTCACTTAGGAGCCAACAAGATCAAGTGAATCTCGAACGAGAGAAGACCGCTCGAATTTTGCACACGATGCGCGATTCTATCGTCTACACGGAACTCAAGACGAATGAACGCTTTGGGAACAGTGCGCTCTTTGAGTTATATGAACATCCGATTCCATCAACAGAACGGGGCAGTCTATACCCGATTGCGATGTATTACCCGATGTTCATGAACCAGATTGATGATCAAGAGGGACTGAATCGCTTCACGAAGCGTGCTAAAGAAGAAGGTATGTTCGACGAAGCGTTCACGTATACGATGCATGAGGGTCAGAAAACGATTCGCATGTACGCCGAACCGATTGATCTTCAAAATGAACGTGTAGGTGTCATCTTCGTTTCACGAGATATTACCCAGGAAACAGAAATCAATCGCTTGAAAACAGAGCTTGTAGCGACAGTATCCCATGAGCTTCGGACGCCCCTTACCTCGATTCTTGGTTTTTCAGAACTGCTCAAAAGTCGTCAATTGGAAAACACGAAGCGAGAGCGCTATTTAGACATGATTGCGAGTGAGACAAAGCGGCTCGAACGACTCGTGAGTGACTTGCTAGATGTTCAAAAAATGGAGGCGGGTATGAGCGTACCTGACTTTAAAGTAGAGAGTCTATATGATTTATTATCAGATCTACTCGAAATCCACGCAGGGTCGACGGAGCATCATTTCTTCCACTTTGATTGTGATGAATCGCTATTCGTCGCGGGAGATCCGGCCCAATTACGTCAAGTATTCTCGAACATCTTAAACAATGCCATCAAATATTCACCGAACGGTGGGAATGTGACGGTTGATGTCACGTGTGAGGGTGACACGATTCAAATCGCGATATCGGACGAAGGGCTAGGTCTTTCGGAAGAAGATGCAGAACGAATCTTTGATAAATTTTATCGTTCGGCCTCGGAAGAAAGTAAACGCATCGGTGGAACCGGCTTAGGTTTAGCGATCTGTAAAGAAATCGTTCAACTGCACGGTGGTACCATCTCTGTTCAATCTCAACTAGGGGAAGGAACGACGATGATTGTTGAGTTACCGATGGTCGACCATGTCAATGAAGAGAGTTCATCCTAATTTATGGGATGAACTTTTTTTGAAAAAACGGTGAATGTCACGCTCGTTTGGTACGATATAGAGAGTGAATCATGTTATAGGATGAAAGGAAGACGATTATGCTACGCGGATTATATACAGCAGCGGGAGCGATGAATGCCCTGCAACGCCAACAAGAGATTTTGAGCAACAACCTTGGTAATGTGAGAACACCAGGCTTCAAAGCGTCTGATGGCGTGGTACGTTCGTTTCCGGAGATGCTTCTTGCACAAGTCAGCAATCCGGATAACGCGAAATCGCGCGTGAAGGGAGAAGTAGGTACCCTATCAATGGGCGTCTATCTTCAAGAAACAATGCCCCGATTCTCAGCTGGGAGTATCACAGAATCCGGTAGCCCGACCGACCTGTATTTAAAGGCACCTACTGATTTTGCGGGAGCCCCGATGTTTGCAGTCGAACAAGGCGGCGAGACGTTATATACGACAAATGGACGCTTCTCGATCGATGAGACGCTCTTCCTTCGTTCTGCGGACGGCGGATATATCCTTTCTGATGAAGGGGAACGAATCCAATTACCATCGAGCGAGTTTCAAGTTAGGAAAGATGGCGTCATCACATCGCTTGGACAAAACGTGGCGACTCTTGGTGCCTACCAAATCGATGACTT
This sequence comes from Exiguobacterium sp. KJ 601, assembly GCF_027161185.1. Lineage (GTDB taxonomy): Bacteria > Bacillota > Bacilli > Exiguobacteriales > Exiguobacteriaceae > Exiguobacterium > Exiguobacterium profundum. The sequence continues at coordinate 265,255 of NZ_JADHZG010000001.1, forward strand.
GACGACTCTTGAACAAGTCGGCAATGACTGGCGTGTGACGGGTGATGCCCCGGCGCCGGCCCAGGTCGAAGTACTACAAGGATTTATTGAAGAAGCGAACGTCAACCTCGACCAGACGATGGCAGACTTGATGATGACGTATCGTCAGTTTGAGGCGAATCAAAAGGTCGTCCAAGCGTATGATAAAAGTGCCGAGCGGGCAATCGAAATCGCTCGTATTCGTTAAGGAGGAACACCATGCAGTCCATTTATAACTCGGTCAACTCTCTGTCTCAACTTCAGCGTCAATTAGATGTGACAGGTCACAATATCGCAAACGTCGATACGGTCGGCTTTAAGCGTCAACAGGGGCATTTTGCTTCGCTATTGTCGCAGGCGTATAACAACCAACCGCGTCCTGAATTCGAAGTCGGTCGAGACACACCGAACGGGATTCGGATTGGAGTCGGGGGACATGTCGCCGATATTACACAGCAGTTCAATATCGGACAAGTACGTACGACAGATCGTGGATTGGACGTCTTTTTAAAGGCGAGCCGTCAATTTTTTGTCGTGGACACGCCGAACGGTGTCGGGGTGACTCGAAGTGGAAACATGCAATTGTCAGTCGGTGACGAGACGACGCTCGTTGATGTGAACGGGAATCCGCTTCTTGGAGATGACGGTAATCCAATCACGATGCCGAACGATGCGACGAATCAGCGCATTCGTCAAGACGGTGTGGTCGTTGCGAGTGTGAATGGCGTTGAACAAGAATTCGGACGTCTCGACATCGTAGAAGTCCGCAATACGTCGGAATTACGTCCGCTCGGTGATAACGTGTTCGAAGCGGATTTGGAGACCGAAGTCGATCGTCCACTCGGAAATCTATTGATTGAAGGGACACTCGAGTCATCGAACGTTGATTTGACGAAAGAGATGACTGATATGACAATCACACAACGAGCATATCAAATGAACTCACGGGCGATGTCGATGAGCGATCAGATGATGGGGCTTGTCACGGCGTTACGTCCATAACGCATACCGCTTCTCGAGCCGAGAAGCGGTTTTTTTATAGACAAAGGGGGAGAAGCATCAATGCGGATTGTAGTCGCGATGGATTCATTCAAAGGCTCACTTTCGAGTATGGAAGCAAATCAAGCGGTCCTTCGTGCGCTTGAAGGGCATGAGGTCACCATCATACCGATCTCTGACGGAGGAGAAGGTTTTTTGGATGCTTGGATTGCGACACATGCAGAAGGAACCATTATAGAAGAAAATGTCGTGTGCTTGGATGGAATACAGCGCGTTGCACGTTTTGGTTTCGAGCCGTCAACGAGGCACGCGGTAATCGAAGTGGCGGAAACAGCAGGATTGACACTCCTCGCTCATGTCGATCCGTGGCGCTACAGTTCAGTCGGAGTCGGTCAACAGATCGTTCAAGCGCTAGAGCGTGGGGCGAAGATCATCACCATCGGGCTCGGAGGGAGCGGAACGATGGATGGTGGGAAAGGATTGCTCGAAGCGTTAGGTGTTCGTTTTCTTGATGCGAACGGCTCTGTGTTATCGACCATTCCCCATCGACTAGAAGAAGTGGTATCAATTGATTGGTCCGGTCTTCATCCGCGTGCGCGCGAGGTCGTATGGAGAATGTCTTCCGATGTACAGAACCCATTGATTGGTGGAAGCGGAGCAGCCTATGTGTTCGGCCCCCAGAAAGGATTGGCGGCAGATGTAGTGAAGCGATATGACCGGATCCTCGATCACTACGCGAACTGTTTTGAAGTGGATAGAAGAGCACTTCCTGGAGCAGGGGCGGCTGGCGGCATCGGCTTTGCGCTATTGCAGCTTGGTGCAATCTACGTGAGTGGCGTCGAAGAAGTGGTCAGTTGGTCTAAGCTCGAAGAACAGTTAGAAAAAGCAGATTGGCTGATTACAGGAGAGGGTAAATTTGACGCGCAAAGCTTTGAGGGAAAGGCACCGTATGGGTTGGCACGCCTTGCGAATACGCATGGGGTCCCGACCCTCGTCTTCACCGGACAGTCCGATTACACATCGCATATGGAGTCCGGCATCGTCGCCATTTTTCCGATCGTGTCTCGGATCATGACGTTAGAAGAAGCGATTTGGGAAGCAGCTCCACTATTGACGAATGCGGTCCAACGCGTGCGTCATGTCATTGAAAAGGCGCCACGACAGTAGTCGGGCGCCTTCGCATTCATAAAGAACGATCTTTTAGCAGATCACGAATCTCTGTCAACAGTTGCTCTTCTTTCGTTGGGGTCGGAATAGCAGCTTCCTCCACTTCTTTTTCACGCTGTAAGCGATTGATGACTTTGACAATCAAAAAGAGGGCGATGGCGATCAAGAAGAAGGACACAATCTGTTGAATAAAATTGCCATATAACACGTCCACTCCGAGTACACTTGCTTTTAAGCTAGAAAAATCGATTCCTCCAATAATGATTCCGAGAAGCGGCATAAAGATATCGTTGACGAGTGAGTTCACGATTGCAGTGAACGCTGCACCAAGTACGACAGCAATCGCCAAGTCGATAACGTTCCCCCGCATTGCGAATTTTTTAAATTCATTCCACATAGACAAACCTCCTGACGTTGAATAGTCTAAGCGTAGCATATTTGAAGGAAAAAGAAATAAATCGTTCGACTTCTATAAGGGAAGGATGCTTGTTCGACTTTTCTGCATAGGGTACACTAAAAAGGTAGCAATTTACGCATTTTAATACCAGGTACTAATATGATATAATCATTTTAGCTGAAAGGATGGTTGGACGTGGCGAACGATGAACAGACGAGTTCGGAAGAACAAAAAGGTTCACCAGAACAAGAGACGAAGCAGAAAAAGCAATCGCGATTATCGAATCATCGTCGATTCCCGATTTTACTGCGCGTGCTCGTTGTTTTAGTGTTGGCAATCGCGATGCTCGCCCTCGGAGCGGTCATCGGATATAGCGTCATTGGCGGAGGCGATTGGAAAGATGTATTTGACATCGAGACCTGGCGCCATATCACCGATTTTTGGCTAACCTCTTAAAGGCGGTGGATGGATGTATACAATTGAGCAAATCAAAGAAGTAATCCCACACAGATACCCGTTTCTGTTAATTGATCGAATTATTGAAGTCGAGGAAAAGAAGCGTGCTGTTGGATTAAAAAATGTCACGGCGAATGAAGAGTTCTTTAACGGGCATTTCCCAGACTATAATGTCATGCCAGGTGTCTTGATTGTTGAAGCACTCGCACAAGTCGGTGCTTTTGCAATGTTGAAAGACGAATCGAATCGAGGCAAGCTCGCCTTTTTTGCAGGGATTGACAACTGCCGTTTCAAACGCCAAGTCGTCCCGGGTGATCAACTTCGTCTCGAGGTAGAAATCATGAAAATTCGTGGACCAATCGGTAAAGGACGTGCCGTGGCCACGGTCGACGGAGAAGTTGCTTGTGAAGCAGAACTCACTTTCGCCTTGAAGTAAGGAGAAATGGGATGCGTGCTTTAGTCATTGTATTATTAGTTGGCTTGATGACGATTGTGGGTTGTCAGCAGCTCCAGACAGAAGAGTCGAGTGAAGAGAACGTCGTTTACGAGCAAAATGTGGATGAAACGATGATTGATAAACGTGCGGGACAGTCCGATGCAATCGCCGTTTCTCTTGAACGAACGAATAACACGACGATGCTCTTCACGATTCGAATGCTCGAAAATCGTCGTCTTGATCCGACGACGGTCATGAGTTATGAGGTCGAAGGCGAACGCGTTGCGATTCCATTTGGTGAACTGATTGCAGAGCGTGAAGAGGATATTCGGACGTATGAGTATCAGACGGACGTAGACCCGGATCTGTTCGTATCAGAGACACTTCCACTCTTCCATCTCGTTGAAGAAGGTGAATCGGAAGTCACGATACCACTCGAAGTCATTAATTCGACAAATGGTGAATAAGAAACAGGCGATGTTGTCGAAAATCGCCTGTTTTTTTGTGGAGATAAATCTATTCTATCCGATAAAAAGAGTAAGGAGAGAATGGAGGAATTGAAATGAAACAGAAATCACAGTCGTTACAGACGCGCATTCTAGCATCAATGTTGGTCTTCGTCACGTTGCTCATCATTTTGTTTGGAGTAGTGCAATACTTCAGTACGAAGCATTCCGTACTCAGTACGTTACATGCGACGTTAATTGAAGATGGTGAACGGATTAGTGAATCTTTGGATGTCGATGCCTATGCATCCTTCGTAGCGAATCCGTCAAAAAATGAGCAGTATGAGCAGTTTCGTGAATACTTAGATGCATATCGTCAGCAAATTGGAGCGATGTATGTATACACGATCGCCACAGAGGGCGAGGAAGTTCGAATGATCGTGGACGGATTGAGCGAAGCGGATGCTGCGGAGATTGGTTCTCCGACTACAGCGATGACGTATGAAGGAGCAAAGCCCGCATTCCAAGGTGAGACCGTCGCAACCGATGTCATCGATGATCCGGAGTACGGGAAGTATGTGACGGTGCTCGTCCCGATTAAACAAGGGAACGAGGTAGTTGGGGTACTCGGAATTGATAAAGCTGCTACTGAGGTCTCCGCGATTACAGGAGATGTCTTAAAAGAGAGTTTAGTTCCAATCTTAATCGGTTTACTCGTGCTCCTTGTCGTTTCGGGAATCATCATCTGGCGTTATCTTGGCTGGAAATTGCGTCCACTTCAAGCACTAGAACGTGTGGCCACATCCATTGCTGAAGGTGATTTGGCGACAGCGACGACTGCGGTTGAAGGTATTAAGTTAAAATCTAATGACGAAATCAAACGTCTGACGGTATCGATGGATAAGATGACATACATGTTAAAAGATTTGATTTCCGGTATTCAAACGTCGGCACAGACGGTCCGGGATGAGAGTGGCAACGTTTCAGGTATCTCAGAAGAAGTAAATGATGCCTCTCGCCAAATTGCCTATACGATGGAAGAAATCGCAAGCGGTGTTGAGAATCAAAGTGTCTTGACGATGCGTCTTTACGGACATATGAATGAATTTTCGACACTTGTCGAGCAAACGACATCAGACGGAGAACAAGTGAGTGAGCAGGCGGAAGTCGTCAGTCGGGTGACGATGGATGGTCTACGTTACATGGAGAGTGCCGTCAATCAAATGACTCACATTCATGCGCAAGTAAAAACATCACAAGGACAAGTCCGCGATTTTGAACAACAAGCGGACGAGGTGACGGAACTGGTCACGATGATTCGTCAAATTTCACAACAGACAAACTTGCTTGCACTCAATGCAGCGATTGAAGCGGCTCGGGCCGGTGAACACGGAAAAGGGTTTGCCGTCGTCGCCTCGGAGATTCGGAAACTTTCGGATAGTGTCGCTGAGTCTGTCAGTGAAATTTCGGAAATCGTCGGAAGCGTCAAACAAAACTCGATTGCGCTCGGTCAAACCTTTACAGAGAGCATGACGGCTGCAGAGGAAGGGAAAGCGACACTTGAATCGACGAAGCTTGCATTCACTGAAATCGAACAGAGCGTTCGTCACATGCAACAGTTGACGAGTTCGATGCGTGGCCAACTCGATCGAGTGAAGACGAACCAGGATCACATTCAACATGGACTGTCTGAAATTGCTTCGATTTCAGAAGAAAGTACAGCCGGAAATGAGGAAGTGGCTGCTGCGACGGAACAGATGTCGGCGACGAGTGAGACGATGAATCGTCTCGTAAAAGATTTGTCGAGCACGGCAGAGGACATGCAACGAATGAGTCAACAGTTCAAGTTATAAACAGTCTCACTTCAGACAGACCTCTCGTGCGTCCGCTATAATGGGCGCAAGGGAGGTTTTTTTCATGCAACAATTCTCTAGTGAACTGACACAGTTTCGGGGAAGTCATTATGACTTCGGACGATTTCAAGGAAAATATATTAAGCGCAGTCAATTGCTCGAAAATCGGACAGATCAGTGGAAACTACGCGTTCCGCGATTTGAGATTGATGCCACTGAGGCAAAGGCTGCCTTCGATGAATTTGCCCCAAAGATTTGGGAGGAGTTGATTGGGTTACAAGATGAGCTGAAGCTGTCGCTCAATGACACGTTACTTCATTTCGGACATTTTCGAGTCAACAATCCAATCAGCGGCTGTTCGATTTTGACGGGCGATAACTTTCTCGTTCGGAATTACGATTATCACCCGATGACGTATGACGGTCGATACAATGTCTTTCAACCGGATGACGGGTATGCGGTCATCGGACCGGTCTCTCGTGTCACCGGACGTATGGACGGAATGAATGAAAAAGGACTTGCCATGGGCTACAATTTCATCAATCGTCGTCGACCCGGGGACGGGTTTGTCTGTCAAATGATTGGACGAATCATTCTAGAAACATGTGCGACGGTGGAGGAAGCAGTCGATTTATTAAAAGAGATTCCGCATCGCGGGTCATTCACATACGTCGTCCATGACAAATCATCGAAAACACGTGTAATCGAGGCGACGCCTCGAGACATCCAAGTACGGGAATCGAATATCTGTACAAACCATTTTGAACTACTCCAACACGAGAATCGCTATCATCTTGATGATTCGACTCGTCGCATGATGGAAATCAAAGTCGTGCAACACTTGATTCAAGATGCGGAGAGCGCATTCCGTCTCATGAACGACACCGACAAGGGCGTCTTTTCAGAATTGTACAAGAGTTGGGCGGGAACGATTCATACGGCTGCTTATTTCCCTAAAACGCTCGAGACCTGGTTTGCGCTCGGTGGAGATCGTGATCCGGTCATCTTCGACTTCCAAAAATGGCTCGATGGGGAAGATTTCGATCTTCATGCACTTGACGGTGAATTGGCGACAGATATCGAGTTTGCGAATACGGTTCAACTTTGGCGCTGACGTTTGTCAGTGCTTTTTTTAGGAGAAACGGGAATACCCATTATAGGAGGGATGAAAGATGAAACGATTTGGAATCATACTCATCATGCTGACACTTGTTACACTACTCGGAGGTTGTGTTCCGGGTGACGGGACGTACACGACGGATCCGGCAGGTTTTTTCTGGGGTATTTGGCACGGATGGATTGCACCGATCTCACTCATTTTAGGATTGTTCAATGACACATATCGCGTGTATGAAGTGAACAATACCGGCTGGTTCTATGATTTAGGATTTTACATCGCTGTCATCAGTGGATTTGGTGGATTGACGTTGACACGGAAGAGTCGGGGATGAGTCTGATTATATGAAAATGCCTCATGACGTAGGGGTTCCAATCCGCGTCCGAGGTATTTTTTTATGTTGTTCGATGTAAGTAAAGGAAACGGTTGAAGAGTTCGATATAATGAGTATGGATGATTTTTTTCGAGTGGAGGTGCCATATGCACTCATATGAGTTTCAAATGTATCGGAATTTTGATGAGCTAGCGATTGACTTGATTGAGTTAGCAAAAGAAATAGTACCAGATAAACTAGTCTATCTCACGTCAATTGAGAATGACACCCAACATATACTCAAACTATCCTCACAAGATTCTCCTATCCTACTTGAAGAAGGCATGTCCTTTGATTTGAAGGATACGGTATGTAATCGAATCGATTTCAATCAACGAGAAGTTTTGATGTATGAAGACATCGAATCGCAGATTGAATCGACGCGACTTCAGTCATTACTGCGCGAAGTGAACATCAAGTCGTATTTGGGAATCCCGATTCTGACGAAGAACGGGGATATTTTCGGTACGCTCTGTGTCGCCAATCATAAAAGCGCCCAGTACGATTCAAAAAGTGTCCGCTTGTTGAAGCGCGTGGTTCGTATGTTCAGTTACTATTTAGAACTTGAACGTCGTGCCTCACGGGATGAATTGACGGATCTTTATAACCGACATTACTTGTCTAACTATTTTGAGACGAATCCGAATCAAGGTGGGGCACTGTTTTTAATTGATTTAGATGGGTTCAAATGGGTGAATGACACATTCGGTCATGATGAAGGGGACCTTGTCTTGAAAGAAGTGGCGCTTCGTCTGAGACGTTTGATGGAGCCGATACCTGATTCGAGAGTGTATCGTTTAGGTGGGGATGAATTCCTTATTAAAATCGCACATGCGTTATCCAAAGAGACTGTCATTGGGTATGCTGAACAGATCTTGTCTGTATTGAAAGAATGGGACGACCATCTCCCGTTATCAGCGAGCATCGGCATTGCACAATATGATTCCGACGAACAGGCGGACCTCAGTCGATTGTTGAAAGAGGCAGACATTGCATTGTATCAATCTAAATCGAGCGGGAAAAACACGTACAAGTTTTATAAATAACGTCAGAAGGCTAAACCGATGGATTACGATTGGTTTAGCCTTCTGTTTTCGCATTCAGCACCAACGAACCGATTGGCGTGAAAGGATCGAATGAAAAACGGGTAGTGATTAAGAGTTCGGTTTGCATCCCATAACGGCGACCGTATGATAATCACGGGAGTCCGGTCCACGTTGTACCGATACGTCCTTGAATCCGAGACTCACCGCTGCGGGGATAAATTGATTCCGAATCATATCGGAGATGTCGTTCCATTCGACATCACCTTTCCCGTCACAGTAGGTGATGACAAATGTGCCATTCGGTTTCAAGACGCGTTCGATTTCAGACAGAACGGTCGTGACATCTCTCCAGAAATATAGTGTGTGAACGCTGAACACGTGATTGACGAATGCGTCCATCATCTCAAATTGATGCAAATCTCCTTGAATCAACTTCGCCCGTTTTGTTTGCATCGAAGCATGATTACGCTGTCGTGCTGAATCGAGAATCGTCTTCGAACGGTCGAGACCCATGACATGTACGTCAGGATGTCGTTGAAGGATGGTCGCCATCGCATCGCCGGCCCCGCACCCGAGCTCTAGAACGGTTGTACCAGGTTGAATGTCTAACTGTTCAATCGTCCATTCGACTTCGACCCGGTGTTGGCGTACCATCTTTTCCCCGATATACTTTCCGACGGGACCCCTTGGATTCTCGTATTGACTGTCAATCCATTTCAGTAGCACTTGTGGTAACACATCATCACCTCACTTCGAAAGTAGCTCGATTGTAGCACATCGATGAGACAAAGGAGTCAACAACATGCGTTCATTTTGGATACTCGGCAACCAACTCTCGCACGAACTTGCGATGTTGAAGGATATGAAAGAAGATGACGTCATCGTCATGATTGAGGCGACATCACGCGCATCGTGGCGTCCGTACCATAAACAAAAGCTCGTCCTGATCTTCTCTGCGATGCGCCACTTTGCGGAAGAATTGCGTGATAAAGGATATACCGTAGATTACCACGAAGCGGATTCGTTCCAAGAGGCGTGGGACAACCATGTGAAACAGTACAATCCGGACGAAATTCATATCACCGCCGTCACGGACGAACCGATGGCGAAAAAACTGAAACAGTTCGGTAAGAAACATCACCTTGTCGAACATACGGATGTCCCGCTCTTCTACTTATCAAAAGAGGAAGCGACCGAGACGCTCGGAAATGAACCGTGGCGGATGGATCGTTTTTATCGTTACATGCGTAAGCGATTCGACGTATTACTCGAAGACGGGAAGCCTCGCGGTGGAAAATGGTCATTTGATACGGATAACCGAAAACCACCGAAAGAAGGACTATCGTTTCCATCTGCCATCCATTTCCGTCCAGATTCGATCACGAAAGACGTCATCGAAAAAGTCGAGTCAACGTTCTCGGAGCATCCAGGAGAGGTGACCCCGTTCCATTGGCCGGTCACACATCATGAGGCGAGACGTGCGCTAAAACGGTTCGTAGAAGAGCGTCTTGAGACGTTCGGCCCGTATCAAGATGCGATGATGACGGATGAACCCGAGATGTCGCACAGCCTGTTGTCAGCTGCCATCAATATCGGTCTACTGACACCGCGAGAAGTCGTTGATGCGGCATGTCAGGCGGATGCACCGCTATCGTCGATTGAAGGATTCGTCCGGCAAATCCTCGGTTGGCGGGAATATATGCGCGCCGTCTATCTCGCTGTCATGCCCGGTTATGAAGACGTGAACGCGTTCAAGCATGAACGCGACTTACCGTCCTTCTTCTGGGATGCGAAGACGGATTTGAACTGTCTGCATCAAAGTTTGAAACCGGTCGTCGCGCATGCCCACAATCATCATATCCAGCGACTGATGGTGCTCGGAAACTATGCGACATTGTTCGAGATTTCACCGCAACAGACGAGCGACTGGTTCAACGAGATGTACATCGATGCCTATGACTGGGTCGTCTTACCGAACGTTCTTGGGATGGCCCTTCATGCGGACGGTGGAAAGCTCGCCACAAAACCGTATGTCGCTTCCGGAAAATATATCGACCGGATGAGTGACTACTGTTGGGATTGCGCATACAACCCGAAACATACGACAGAAGACGACGCCTGTCCGTTCAACGCCCTCTATTGGCGGTTCATCGATCGTCACGAGGAACGATTCTCGAAAAACCAGCGGATGAAGATGATGGTCCGCAATTGGCAAGGACGGGATGATGATGTGAAATCCGATATCTTAGCGAAAGCTGAACAGACGTTGACCGATTCCCCGTGAATCGGTTTTTTTACGTTCTCTTCATGAAACTTTGCGATTTCTTTATCGTGTCTTTACAATCGTTCGTTACGATAGGAGCTGTGAGACCCCCTCACTCCAAGTGAATAGTTACCGGTAGAACCTTTGAGAGACCAACAGAAGCCCGTACGTCGATGACGTGTCGTTTCTGTTGGTCCTTTTTTCAAGAAAGGATGATTCAAGTGAATGAAGCGATTGCACGAATCGGACAAGAACGGATGATTGCCTCCATCAAAAGTCCAAAACAAATCGAGGCGTTTTTACGGACAGATGTGACGACGACGTTTCTCATGATGGGAACGCTCAGTACACTCGACCGCTATGTGGCGCACTTGAAGCGAGAGAATCGAACGGTCTTCCTCCACGCTGAGCGAATCAATGGCATCAGCCTCGACCGGGACGGAATCGATTACCTCGCCAAACGTGTCGGCGCCGATGGGATTGTCACGACGAAAGCATCCGTGCTCCAGCATGCGAAGCGAGCGGGACTGTTGACGGTACAACGACTCTTTCTCGTCGACTCGGATGCCGTCACGAGCGGACTCAAACTCGCTGAGGCTCAACAACCGGATGCGATTGAACTCATGCCGGGGCTGATTCCGAGCGTCGTCGAGAAGATTTCTCGGGAAGTCTCCTTTCCGATTGTGACAGGTGGCATGATTCGTCAACCGATTGACGTGCATCGCGCCCTCGATCATGGGGCATTCGCCGTATCGACCGGGGATGAACGACTTTGGCACGTACAAAGTCAGAAGGAGGAATTAGCATGAAATCGATACAACTACAACAACTGGCGAAATCATTCGGGGAGACGGAAGTCATTCGAGGGATTGACGTGACGATTGAAGCAGGAGAGTTCTTCGCACTCGTCGGTCCGTCCGGCTGCGGGAAGAGTACGATGCTTCGGATGATAGCCGGGCTCGAATCCATCACAAGCGGAACGCTTCGCATCGACGGAGTGGCGGCGAACGGGATGAAGCCGAGTGAGCGTCACTTGTCGATGGTGTTCCAAAACTACGCCCTTTACCCACATATGACGGTGGAGAAAAATATCACGTTCGGTCTACATACGAAAGGACTGACGAAGCTTGAACAGCGGGAGCGTTGCCTACAGGCGGCGGAGACACTCGGGCTCACCGATTACTTAAAACGGAAACCGCGCGAACTCTCCGGTGGTCAGCGACAGCGTGTCGCCTTGGCACGTGCCATCGTGACCGAGGCACCCATTTGCCTGATGGATGAGCCGCTTTCGAACTTGGATGCGAAACTACGGGCAAAGATGCGTTCAGAGATTCGCCAGTTACAGCGAAAACTCGGACTGACGATGATTTATGTCACCCACGACCAAGTCGAGGCGATGACGATGGCGGACCGCATCATGCTCCTCAATGAGGGGGAAGTGCAACAAGTCGGAAAGCCGCTCGACTTATACAATAAACCGGCGAATACGTTCGTCGCTTCCTTCATCGGGTCACCTCCGATGAATCTCGTCGACGTGACACGACAAGAAAAAGGCTGGATGGCATCAGACGGGCGGTTGTTCCATCCAAACGCACTGACGGAAACGTCGCAGGCGACACTCGGTGTGCGTCCTGAGCAAATCAAGCCGGCAGATGAAGATGTGACGTTTTATGCAGAGCTAAAAAATATTGAAGTGCTCGGGACCGAGACGATTCTTGCTTTTGACATCGGGGGGAATGAATGGTTGGCAAAATGGCCGGGGCAATGGCCGCTCACGGTCGGCGAAAAAGTGGCGTGTTATGTGGATCCGAAACAGATGTCGCTATTTGATACGAACGGACAGCGCATTGAGCCACGACAACCGAAACTGTTTGAGGCGTTGGAGGTGTTCCAATGACGGTCGCCTTACCGAGAGAGAAAGTCCGGACGCGGCTATCTGACGCAGCGAGCGGATTGTTGTACTTGTCTCCGTCTATCATCTTGTTTGGTGTCTTCCTCGTCTATCCACTCTTGCGAACGATTTATTTAAGCTTTTTCCGGACCGACACACAGGGGACACCACTCGAATTTGTCGGAGTCGGGCACTATAGCAATTTGTTCACGAGTACGGCATTTTGGCAAAGCATTCAGGCGACAGTCGGATTCGTCCTTTTGACGGTCCCGCTCACGATTTTGATTGCGCTCGGGCTCGCACTCCTCGCCAATGAGAAATTGAAAGGGATCGGTATTTTCCGGACAGCGTTCTCGGCGACGATGGGGATGAGCGTCGCGGCGTCATCGGTCATCTGGATGTTCATGTACAATCCGTCGATCGGTATCTTCAACCGGTTCCTCGAGGTTGTGGGGGCAAGTGGTGTACAGTGGCTCCTCGATCCACAATATGCGCTCCTTTCCGTGTCACTTGCGACCGTTTGGATGAATATCGGCTTCACCTTCTTGATTCTACTCGGTGGTCTGCAAAACATCGACCGGACTTTGTATGAGAGTGCGGACATTGCCGGGACGAGCTATTGGACACAGCTCCGCGCCATCACCATCCCGATGTTGTCGCCGACACTTTTCTTCGTCGGGATCATCTCGCTGATCAACGCCTTCCAGACGTTCGGACAGATTGATTTATTGACGAAAGGTGGACCGACGAATGCGACGAATGTCATCGTCTATGCCATCTACAAAGATGCGTTTATCAATTATAACGTCGGCAGTGCCAGTGCCCAGGCCGTGCTCTTATTCATCGCCGTCCTTCTGTTGACGTGGCTCCAGTTCAAACTGGTCGAAAGGAAGGTACATTACCAATGAGATTACGGAATATAGGCGTCTATGTCTTACTCATCCTGAGTGCCGTCGTCATGCTGTTTCCAATCGCCTATGCGTTTTCGATCAGTCTGATGGACGGGAAGGAAGTGCTCCAGGGACATCTCCTTCCACGTGAACCTTCATTGGAAAACTATGCGGCCGCGTTCGAACGCATCCCGATGATGACGTACCTGCTCAACAGTTTGATTGTCGCGCTCCTCGTGATGGTCGGACAGGTCGTATTATCGAGTCTTGCAGCATTCGCGTTCGTCTTCATCGACTTTAAAGGAAAAGGGCTCATCTTTATGCTCTTCTTGGCGACGATGATGGTGCCATGGGAAGCGACGATGGTCCCGAACTTTTTGACGATCCAGTCGCTCGGCTGGCTGAATAGCGTCTGGGGACTGTCTGTGCCGTTCTTCGCACTTGCGTTCGGGACGTTCTTACTTCGGCAACAGTTCAAAACGATTCCGTATGAAATGTACGAGGCGTCCCAAATTGCAGGGATTAGTCGCTTCCGATTCTTTTGGAACGTCGTCTTGCCGGTATCGAAGACACCGCTCGTCACATTGTCGGTGTACAGCTTTTTGACGACTTGGAATATGTACTTATGGCCGCTTCTCGTCACGAACACGGAACAGGCGCGGACGGTCCAAATCGGCATCAAACAGATGCAGTCGAACGAAGTCGCCTCGGATTGGGGCGTCGTCATGGCAGCAGTCATCTTGATTATCATTCCGACACTTGTATTGTTGTTCGCAGGACAAAAGCACTTGCAAGAAGGATTGACGCAAGGCGCTATCAAATAATAGGGGGATATGACAAATGAAAAAGTTAGGATTATTCGCAGGGTTGGCAAGTTCGGTGTTATTACTCGGGGCATGTGGCAGTGAAGAAGCGGCACCAGTCGCGGCGACGACAGAAGACGGAAAGACAGAGGTCGTCTTTTGGCATGCGATGAGTGGGGACTTGGAGACGGCTTTAAACAGTCAAGTCGACGCGTTCAACGCTTCGCAAGACGACTATGAAGTCAAACCGGTCTTCCAAGGAACATATGAGGAAGCGTTGACGAAATTCAATGCGGTCGCCGGTTCGGAAGACGCGCCAGCCATCATGCAGACGTTCGAGGTCGGGACGAAATACATGATCGATTCGAACAAAATCACACCAGTTCAAGAGTTCATCGACAAAGAGGATTTTGACACGAGCGTATGGGAAGAGAACATCTTGAGTTATTATCAGGTCGATGGGAAGCAATACTCGATGCCGTTCAACTCCTCGACACCGGTCCTCATCTATAACAAAGAGGCGTTTGAAAAAGCAGGGCTCGATCCAGAGAAAGCACCACGCACATATGACGAGTTGAAAGAGGCGGCGAAGAAGTTGACAACGGACGGTCAGACCGGCTTCACGATGCTCAACTACGGTTGGTTCTTTGAACAGCTCTTGGCCGCACAAGGTGGACTGTATGTCGACAATGACAATGGACGAAGCGGAGACCCGACGAAAGCCGTGTTTGATGGCGAAGAAGGACAGAACGCGTTCAATCTCATCAAAGAGATGTACGATGAGAAGACATTCCTAAACGTCGGTCAAAACTGGGACGACATGCGCGCGGCATTCCAATCTGGAAAAGTTGCCATGTACCTTGATTCGTCAGCAGGAATCCGTACGGTAGCAGACAACGCGGACTTTGAAATCGGCGCATCGTACTTACCGGTACCGAATGAAGCGGAGCGTCAAGGCGTCGTCATCGGCGGGGCATCGCTCTGGATGGGTGATGGCATTGCCGAAGAGACGAAAGAAGGCGCATGGGAGTTCATGAAGTATGTCGCTTCAACGGAAGCGCAAGCACAGTGGCATGTTGACACAGGCTACTTCGCCATCAATCCGGAAGCATACAATGAACCGATCGTAAAAGAAATGTGGGCGAAATATCCACAACTGAAAGTGACGGTCGACCAACTCAGTGAGACGAAACCATCACCGGCGACACAAGGAGCGCTCATCTCGACGTTCCCGCAATCACGTCAAAGTGTCGTCAACGCGATGGAAAGTTTGTATCAAGGGGTGTCGGTCGAAGAAGCATTGAAGCGTGCGGCCGATGAGACGACTTCCACCTTGGGGCAGTGACATGTTGATTTACGCACATCGCGGCTATAGCGCCAATTACCCGGAAAATACATTGTCCGCGTTCGAGGCAGCTCTTCCCTATGTGGACGGAATCGAGCTGGACGTACAGCTATCGAAGGACGGGCGTCTCGTCGTCATTCATGACGAAACCGTCGACCGGACGACAAATGGAACGGGATGGGTGAAAGACATGACGCTTCAGGAGTTGCGCCAGTTGAAGATTGACGGCTATGAACGCATCCCAACGTTAGAAGAGGTGCTCGGACTGATTGAACGAAGCAACGTCACCCTGAACATCGAATTGAAGACGGATCAATATGCGTATCCAGGGATCGAACGTCTCGCTTGGTTTGCTGTCAACGAGTTTGAACTCGGTGACCGTGTCGTGTTCTCCTCATTCAATCGTGAAACGCTCGTCCGAATGCGAGATGCGGCACCAGTCGCCCGGCTTGCAGTGTTGACACTCACGGGTGAGTCGGACACCGTCTCGTTCGCTGAAACGATTCGGGCCGAGGCGATTCACGCCCAGCCTGCATTTATCGGTTCGAAAGCATGGGATCAGATACAACAGACGACGCTCGAGACACGGCTCTACACGATCAACGACGTGAAGGACCTTCCCCCGATAACGGTTTCGGCCATCATGACAGATGAGGTTGAACGGTTTACAAAATGAGTAGACTAAACCCCGCTCCTGAGAAGGAGCGGGGTTCATTCATGTCATGATCGGTTCTGGTGTGTCATAGGTTGAGATGACAACTTGATTACGCCCTTCGTTTTTCGCTTGATAGAGCGCCGAATCAGCAAGATCTACCATCCGCTTGATGGGGAGCGAGGTCCCGTGTGCGACCCCGACGGACGTCGTGATTTGAATCGGTGGAAAATCGTTCAAGTGGAATAGTTCAGCAGCAATCCGTTCTCGTATCCGGTTGGCCACTTTGTCTACCTTCTCTGGCGTCAAGTCGTACATCAAGATGACGAATTCTTCGCCACCGATTCGTGCGACAGTGTCATGGGCACGCGTCTCGACTTTTAAGATGTTGGCGAACTGTTGTAAGACGAGATCACCGTTTCCGTGACCATATGTATCGTTCACATGTTTAAAATGATCGATATCGAGCGCGAGTACATTGTACGTCCGATTCTCTTGACCGATGGAAGCCGTATATCGATCCCACACACGTCGATTGTATAGACCGGTCAAATGGTCTCGTTCAGACGACTGTTTGTACTCGATGGCACGGCGGGTCGTTTGTTCAAGGTCGATGGTGAGGATGCTCGAGAGTAGACCGACGAGCATGCCAATCATCCAAATGGACAAGACGAGGGATACATAGGCTGTGCTCCAACCCATATTGATATAGACGGCAATCGAAATAATAAAGAGCGCCCATACGTTCAAAAAGATACTCTGTAAGAAGAGTCGCTCCCGAAGCAGCCGATGAATCCAGAGCATCCCGATGCTGACGATGAACGTCGCGATAAACGCAATCACGGCCTGCTCGGTCATTCCGAACAAGAATCGTGTACTAGCGATAACAAGTGTCGCAATGAATAAAGGAAAACGAGCACCATAAAAAGCAAGCAACACGAGCGGTAAGTGACGTAAATCCACACGGACCATATCGTTGGCTTCTACAGCGTTATACATCAAAAACAGACCGAGTGCACCGGCGAGTATTCCAATCACAGAACTACGAAGACGGTACGAATTAAAAAGCGAAGAATGATAAATCTTCGAGATGATATAAAATCCGGTGAATGCGACACAAGCATTGAGCAACAAGACGGTGAGCGTCATTCCTTCACGACCTTTTTCATAGACTATACATTAACGGTAGCAGTCTTCAAATAATTGTCAATCTGAAGGTGTGTAAATGTTTATCATCTTTTCACGCTTTCTTCTTTGTTCCTCGAAACGCAAAAAACATAGCGATGCCAATTCCAATGCCGAGCCACCAATTATCGAGGGTGAGCCCGAAAACGACGGCGAATACGACCGCGACGGGAATCGATAAGTAGCCACGTTGTTTCATCTTCATTTCCTCCTCTCTTCGACACTTCTTTATTCCCAAAACGAATGCGCTTCATTCTTGAATCGAAACAAATTAAAAAAACGTTCGACCGATTAAATCAGTCGAACGAAACCGAATGTTTAGGTGATGATTGCAATGAACAACTCTGTCTGGTGTGGAGCTCGATTGTAAAGGTGGTGCCTTCTCCGTATACCGAGTCCGCATGAATTCCCCAACCATGGGCTTCAGCGATTCGTTTACAGATTCGTAGACCGAGACCGGTTCCTTTGATCGATTGGTGGGCAGCGGATTCGACACGGTAATATTCATCAAATACGTATGGAAGTGCTTCTTCCGGAATCCCGATGCCGGTATCGGATACAGATAAGATGATTGTGCCAGCACATTCAAATACTCTCGTATGGACCGTACCGCCGTCAGGAGAGTACTTGATGGCGTTACCAATGAGGTTATGGAGCAATTGCCGTAACTTTTCTTCATCTGCTTGAATCGAGACATCATTCGTTTCAAACGTCACTGTATGAAGCGGGGAGGTCGTCTGATAGCTCGACATGACATCCTCTAAAAGAGGACGGAGTGCGAACGTCGTCACGGTCAGTTGGTCAGCCGTGTAGCGCTCTTTTTGATAATCGAGGAAATTATCGACGAGCCGCTTCAGCCGTTCCGATTCTTGTTTGACTTGTGTTAGCATCTGATACGATTTTTCCGAACCTTGATGGCGTGTCATGAGTAGCTCCGTATATCCATGGATGGCAGTCAATGGCGTGCGGAAATCATGAGACAGTTCGGCAAGGAAACTGTCTTTACGTTCTTCAAAGCGGACGGCTTCCGTTTGGTCGCGCCACATGATGAAAACGCCACGTGGTGTCCGCGTGAAGTTGAAAATCAAATGTAGCGTCTTGTCATTAGAACGCAGACGACGTGAAGTCATCCTTGGATCCGTTTCGGTCGCACATTCGAGCAATTCCTGGATGAGGTGCATGACTTGTGCGGAATCCGCCCCATGCTGTTCCAACGTGGTATATAAATAACGAGTCAATGTTTCCAATGTGTCAAAAGATTGTGTTGTCATCGAAGGGTACCATTGCCGAAGAGAATCATTCGAATACAGACGACATCTTGAGAAATCGATATAACACATCGCATCCTGTACTTCTTCCACGATGGAAGCGATGGAGAACGTGTGGCGTTGATGTTTTTGACGAGCGGAGCGTTTCTGCCTAATCCTATGGAATCGGCGCATGGACCTACCTCCTCGCGAACATTTGTACATGCATTCAAAATAAGTATACGACATTCGAGAAGGAATCCCTATACAGGCAATAGTCCTAGCAGAAACGTATCGAAATCGGGACGGATACAAAACACCTCTCCGCTGATAGAACAGAGAGGTGTTGGTCATTCGGTCACTTTTACTTGTCCCATCATCCCATTTTCTTCATGCTCGAGGATGTGGCAATGATACATAAATGTGCCGGTTTTCGTGAAGGTGATTTCAATCTTTACTCGTTCATCTGGAGCGACGGCTACCGTATCTTTCCACCCTTTTTCCTGATCGGATGGTGGGTTGCCGTCTCGACTAATGACTCGGAACTGGACGCCGTGGATGTGGAAGGGATGTGTCATCCCACCCATCATATCTGGTTTATTTTCAATTTCCCATACCTCGGTGTCTCCGCGTTTCGCTTCGATGTCGATACGCTCCGGATCATAGGTCTTTCCGTTGATTGAAACCATGTTACCCATTCCAAAAAGGGTGAGCCGTCGATCTGCCGTCTTATCTGTCGAGCGCTCCATCGTCTCGGTCACCGGACTCTTAATGGACGCCTTGTCGAGTTCACCGACACGAAACGTAGTGAATGTCACTCCGTCCGCTTTTAAGGCGGCGACATCTTCAACTTGTGAAAAATCTATCAGCACTTCGGCCCGTTCACCTGGTGTCAACGTGATGGTTCTTAAGGGAATCGGGCGCTCTAACGGTCCTCCGTCTGTCGCAATCTGCGTCATCTCGGCCTCGTTAGATAACGTAAAATCAAAATCGCGCGCATTCGAACCGTTGACTAGTCGCACACGTAACGTCTCGGTTTGAACGTCGAACGTCGTGTTGATGGCTCCATTCGCAAGAATTGTATCCCCGGTCGTTCCGTCAACGTTCATATGGGCATCATAATCTAACCCACCGTTAGGCGTGAAGCGTCGATCTTGTACAATGAGCGGGATGTCGTCGACTCCATATTCATTCGGGAGACCATTCGGTGTATCGTTAGTCACATAAAGAAGACCGGCAAGCCCTTTATAAACTTGTTCAGCTGTCGAACCCATCGGATGGGGGTGAAACCACAGCGTACTAGGTTCTTGGTCGATGTCGAGTCGAACTTGTGCCCGTTCACCTGGTGTGACGGTCTGATGAGGTCCCCCGTCCATGTCGGCAGGAATGACGAGTCCGTGCCAGTGGAACGTTGTCGGTTCATCCAATCGATTGATGGTATCGATTACGACTGTTTTTCCTTTCGGTAACTCAATCATTGGTCCGAGTAAGTCTCCATTATAACCGAATGTTTCCGATTTCTTGCCGTCTTTGAAAAATTGTGACGTGCCTTTAGTTGCTTCCACCGTATAGTAGACCGTGTCTTCCGTGACACGATCTGGCTGTAAGGCGGTCGGAATCGGAAGCGGCTGTGTCGGTTCATCCGATGCTTGGAGCTCTTGCCTCGCTCCGTGTCCCATCTGACCCGTTGCCGAATCGTTTCCCATCATATGATTTTGGTCCATATTGTTGTTATGGTTCCATGTCCCGTTGAAGAGGACGACTAGTAAAACGAAGATGCCCCCAATTAAAATCCCCGTCAACAGAAACCACATTCCTTTCGATTTCATTCTATAACACTCCTTCATTGTTCAGTCCTCACTTTGTTGTACCACCTAATTGTGAAAGAAACATGAAAGTCCAAATCTGTTTAATTATATACCATATGGGGGTATACAATTCGTGTAAAGGAGAGGATTAATGATGGAACATGCACACGATCAACATCATGAATATCATAAGGGAAGTCACGAGTCTCATCATGGCGGACACGGACACGAGCATATGATTGATGATTTCAAACGACGTTTCTTCATATCGCTCGGACTGATGATTCCGATTTTATTGTTATCGGACATGATTCAAGAATGGCTGCGGTTTGAACTCGATTTTCCGCTTGAAAAGACAATCTTATTTGTATTGGCGACGATTGTATATGTATACGGCGGATGGCCGTTCTTAAAAGGAAGTGTGGAAGAGCTACGAGAGCGTAGCCCGGGCATGATGATGCTCATTGGCTTGGCGATTAGCGTCGCTTACTTTTATAGCGCAGCTGTCGTCTTTGGATACGGAAGTGGGCATGACTTCTTTTGGGAACTCGCTTCACTGATTGTGATCATGCTACTCGGTCACTGGATTGAGATGCGTTCGGTCATGGGGGCATCAAATGCGTTAGAACAACTCGTACAACTGCTCCCGAACGAGGCGCATCGCATCAATGGGGAAGAAACGGAAGACGTTCCCATCTCTGAACTGAAGGAAGGAGACCGAATCCTCGTCAAACCGGGGGAGCAGGTACCCGTGGACGGGAAAATCATCAAAGGACGAACGACCATCGACGAGTCGATGTTGACCGGCGAATCGGTACCGGTCGAAAAAACAGAAGGTGAAGATGTCATTGCGGGTTCGATCAACCAAGAAGGGAGCTTGACGATTGAAACGATTGGTACGGGAGAAAGAACGTACTTGTCAAAAGTGATTGAATTGGTGAGTGAGGCACAAAAATCGAAGTCACGGGCTCAAAATTTGGCGAATCGGGCGGCAAAATATTTGTTCTATATCGCAATTGCCGCTGGAGTCATCACGTTCACGGTTTGGTTCATGCTCGGATATTCGGTCGGGACGGCGGTTGAACGGATGGTAACGGTCATGGTCATCTCATGTCCCCATGCACTTGGACTGGCGACACCTCTTGTTGTCGCTGTTTCGACAGCATTATCGGCGAAACAAGGTCTTCTCATCCGCAATCGGACTCAATTTGAAGAGGCGCGTCGACTCGATGCCGTCATTTTCGATAAGACCGGTACGCTGACGGAAGGGAATTTCGGAGTCACAGACATACAGGCGAGCTCGTCTTATAAGGAAGAAGACGTGTTGCAACTCGCAGGAGCAGTTGAGCGTGAGTCGCAACATCCTCTCGCGCAAGGGATTTTAAGAGAAGCCGAGAGACGGGAATTGAAACTGGCGGCTGTCGACGACTTCGGTTCGATGACAGGTGTCGGATTGGAAGGAACGGTTGACGGTGCGCGTGTTCAAGTCGTCAGTCCGCGACATATCCGCGATCAACACATTCAAATTGATGAGGAGACGTTTGCACGACTCTCGGAAGAAGGAAAGACCGTCGTCTTTGTTTTGAAAGACGGAGAATGGGTCGGGATGATTGCGATGGCCGATCTGGTGAGGGAAGAAGCGAAGGAGACCGTCGAGGCACTTCATGAAAAAGGCATTCGCTCGATCATGTTGACGGGTGACAACGAGAAGGTCGCGCATTGGGTCGCGGGTCAGCTCGGTATCGATGACGTGTATGCCGAAGTATTACCGGACGACAAGGCAAACCAAGTGAAAGACGTCCAAAAAGATGGCAGCAAAGTAGCGATGGTCGGAGATGGAATCAATGATGCACCTGCCTTAGCACAAGCGGATGTCGGCATCGCAATCGGGAGCGGGACAGACGTTGCCGTCGAAACGGCAGATATTGTCCTCGTCCGCAGTAATCCGAAAGATGTCCTATCGATTTTGGAGCTTTCACAGAACACGTATCGTAAGATGATTCAAAACTTGTGGTGGGCAGCCGGGTATAACATCGTCGCCATCCCGCTTGCTGCAGGCGTGCTGGCTCCGATTGGAATCATCTTGTCCCCAGCCATCGGTGCCGTCTTGATGAGTTTAAGCACAGTTATTGTCGCAATCAACGCTCGACTTTTGAAGATTTAACATTTCTTTCACCTTTAGTCAGTATGCTAGATGGGATGCTAATGATGGAGGGATCGAGATGAAACGAACGTTAATGCTATCACTATTCCTGACTCCACTGCTCCTGTCGGCGTGTGGAACAGAAGACGCACCGTCGGACACGAGTCAATCCGAGAATGTGACGACAACTACAAAAGACGAGTGGCAACGTGTGGGATCCGATGAAACGGTCTCCCACATCCACGGAGCTGGATTTTGGCAAGACGACGAACGTCTTGTCATCGCGACGCATGCCGGATTGATGGAATATCGAGAAGATGGTTGGTATACGCTGCCGACAAATCGCCATGACTACATGGGATTTGAAGTCGTCGAGGATGGATTTTATGCGAGCGGTCACCCCGATCGTCGGACAGATTTCAAAAATCCACTTGGGGTCATGCATGGGAAAAATCATGGGGCGGTACTCGAGAGTCGGTCGCTTGAAGGCGAGGCAGATTTCCACTATATGAGTGCCGGTTATGCCACAGGTACACTCTACGTTTATTTGGAGGAAGCGACCTCGGAGCTAGAGCCGGGATTTTATCGTTCCATCGATGGTGGGAAATCATTTGAACCGATGCAGGTACAAGGGATAGAGGAAGCGCAAGTGGCAGGAATCGTCGCCGATGCGACGGATGCGGAGCGCGTCTTCTTGTACGGGCCGTCCGGCATCCTCGTTTCGAATGACTCTGGAGATTCGTTCGAGCCACTTGTTGAAGCAGAACAAGTTGTCACGGTCGGAGCGGATGAGGGGCAGCTGGCATACGTACGACAGACAGATGGTTCTTTCGAAGGGGTTCGTTTCAACTTAGACGATGAGTCGACAGAGACGTTCAATCTTCCAGAGCTTCAAGCGGACGTTGTGCCAATCGAATTGGCAGTCAACGAGGAGCGCATGTTGCTTGTCACATCGGATAACAGCGTATATGAGTTTACAGACGGGGAATGGGAGATGCGCCTCGACAAAGGTGAGCTCAATTGATTAAAAGACGCCTTTCCATTATAGGATAGGCGTCTTTTTGTCGAGTGGAATCGTGACGGTGAAAGAAGTGCCCGATACATCAGACGTGACTGTCAATTCTCCACCGTGACGGTTGACGATTTGGTCAGCGATGGCGAGTCCGAGGCCGCTCCCGCCAGTCTGTCGGGACCGTGATTTTTCCACACGATACAGGCGGTCAAAAATGTGCGGTAAATCTTCTTCGGGAATGCCTTTCCCATTGTCTGTAATGGTCAGGATCAGGTGAGTGTCCGTGACATTTGAACGCAGGGAGACATGTGAGGCCTCACTATGCTCAATCGCATTATGGGCGATTGAGCGGAAGACTTGGAGCATCCGGTGCCGATCCAATGTAAGAGCGATGTCTTGTTGTCCCGCGTTCGACGAAGCATCGAAGCGAATCGTCGTCATCCGGACCATTGTATCGAGCATTCGACGTAAGTCCGCACAAAACGTTGTGACGGTCACTTCTTCTCGATGCAATAAGAACGTGTTCTCATCGAGCTGTGCCAGTTGAAACGCATTTTCGACGAGTTCTGTGAGCGACCGGCTTTCATCTAAGATTGTCTGAATCGATTGCTTGCGTAACGATTCGGACGTGCTTTCTTTCGAAGCGATTTCGGCGTAACCCCTCAAGTACGTGAGAGGGGTCTTGATTTCATGCGATAGGTCGGATAAGAACTGACGACGTTCCCGCCGTAGTCTGGATAGTTCCACTGACATCGATTCGATGGCACGCGCTAATTCACCGATTTCGTCGACACGATTGGTCGGTAACTGTAAATCGTCTGGGTTTGTCAATACATTCTCCGTTGCTTGTTTTAATGATTGGATCGGTTTTGAAATCAATCGACTCAAGAGGATGAACGTCAAGACGGTCGTCACGAGCGCGATCGCTGTGATATATAGGAATCGCCACTGGAGCCGATGGCTAATTCCATGAATGATTTCAGTCGGTAAAAACATATAGACGTATCCATACCGTCTGTAGGTATCATCTGTGATTGGCGTACGAACGATCAAATACGGTTCGTTTTCCCAGTCGTTCTCTAGGACAGTCGTGTCGTCGAAGGAGCCAGTTTGTTTTTTCGAATCGACTGTATCGGCAAGGACTTGGGGAAAGAAGCGTGAAGTCTGAAGAAGATGATGCGTGGGATCAGTGATGGCGACTTTCGTATCGGTCTCACTTTCCATAGTCGCTACATGATCAATCGTCTCTTCGGAAAAATTCATTGCTAATACGCTCGCATGGCTCTCGGCCCGAGATTCAAGGCGATTGATTTCTTCTACAACACGTTCACCGAGAAGCGTGTGATAGAGGAGAAGAAACAACACACCTTCAATCAATAGGGTGGATAGAAGAAAGACGAGGCTGATGCGAAACGGTAGACTGTTACGACCTCGCTTCATCCGGAACGCTCCTCGGTCCATCGATAGCCACGTCCCCATACCGTCTTTAAATAATCATCAATCGGGAATCCTGCATCGCCTAACTTTTCTCGAATCATACGAATATGCGCATCAACGGTGCGTGGGTCGGATTCTGCAGAATAGGGCCAGACAAGGTCAAACAAATCTAGGCGGTTGAAGAGGCGATTCGGGTGCTGAAGGAACAATTTTAAGATGGCCGTCGCTTTTGGTGTGAGGACAATCTCTTGTTCTTCATACAAAACGCGTCCGCTCTCCTCATCGTAACGTAGTGGTCCGTATTGGATGTTGACGACACGGGTCCGGCGCAAGACGGCACGAATACGAGCGAGGAGCACGTTCCCATCGAACGGTTTGGTGACGTAATCATCCGCTCCAGCATCTAATCCTTGGATGGTCGTCTCATTGTCTGAACGTGCCGTCAACAAGACGACAGGTAATGCCGGATCCATCGTCTTTAACTGACGACAAAGTGAGATCCCATCTACTTCTGGCATCATAATATCTAAAAGGACGAGATCCGGTCGCTCTTCGATTTTGTCGAGTGCGGAACGGGCATCGCTCGCCTCGATGCAAAAGTAGCCGTCACTTTCAAGAAACAAACGAATCAAATGTCTCATTTTTTCTTCATCGTCTACGATGAGAATCTTCATCTTGCATTCCTCCTTCCTCTTATTATTATCGTTCCGTTTGCTTTGCGTGATTTCCTTCCATGGCGAAAAGAGTCTGTAGTTGTTCACGTGCGCGTTCGACGTCTCGACAGTAAATGACGGGTACTCTCGCGTCAATCGGTCGATCCGTGACGATGGCTACTGCACCATTTCGGATGGCGGCCCTCACTAAATCGACGCCACGTTCATTGATTGGGCGCTTGCATATATATAAAAACATTTTATTCATTTTTTCTGGTGTCGTTCCGATTCCGCGAATTGTCATTTCTTCCGGGTGATCGAGATAGGACCAAGATAAAACAGAATCAAGTGTTGCCAGTACGTCACGCAATGTCCGCTCTTGCATCATCGTTCTCCTTCCTTGCATGAACTCAATTTCACTAGTGTACCCGATGTTTGTGAAAAAGAAGTGAAAAGCGTTAAGAGTACGATTAGACGGAGAAATAGGCGGGTTTGAGTATAGAACAAGTAGGAAAAAGAGTTTTTATACGCACAATAAGAAAGGATGAATAAGATGAAACAGTACGGTAAATTTGGAATCATGATTGCGGTCTCGACATTCATTATGTATTGGCTCATGTATTTGAACGTGTTTCAGTTCAATCATATCTTCTTTAGTCAGACGAGGTTGTACATGGCACTCATCATGGGATCGGTCATGGCGTTCGTCATGCTTCTCTTCATGTGGGGGATGTATAAGAACAAAACAGTTAACTTTATCATCCTAGGGGTCAGTGCTCTCGTCTTCAGTGCCTCGCTTTGGCTCGTACGTAGCCAGACGACCGTCGATGATGTCAGTTGGATGAAAGCGATGATCCCTCACCACTCGATTGCCATTTTGACAAGTGAACGCGCTGAAATTGAAGACCCACGCGTGAAAGAATTGTCTGAAGAAATCATCAAGGCACAGCGCCGTGAAATTGAAGAGATGAAGCGATTGATTGAAGATTTAGAGGATGAAGAGGAGAACGCCGAGGAAAATCGTGAGTAACAGACATGCACAGTCGAAAACGGCTGTGCATTTTTTGTATGTTGAAAAGGAAAAATAAAGAAAGTAAGTTATAATTTGTTTTCCTTTATTTGAAATATAAATGACATATTTGTCGGTTCGTTTTGGTGGTAAAATTTTTTCAGTTAGATAATATAAAAAATAAAAATTTAAATACATAATTGAAAGGATTTACCACATCATGAAACGAAAGATGCTCTCTCTCTTCTGTGCCGTTCTTCTCACAGTCGGAATCTTCACTCCGACAGGTACCCCGGCTGAAGCTGCTACCACGTATTATGTCAAAGTCACGACTAACAGTTTAAACGTCCGTTCGGGCCCGGGCACGACGTATGCAATCGTCGGCAGTGCGAAGTTGGGACAATCCTTCAAATATCTCGGCGTGAGCGGGGGATGGACAAAAATCAATTTCAACGGGACATCCCGCTACGTATCCAGTACATATGTGAAGAAGTACAGTGTCTCCACGCTTTCAACCACATCGACTGCGAAAATGATCATCCCGACAAAAGGGACGTTGACACAAAAGTATGGTCCGGCGAGCGGGCAGTACGGTTATACGTTCCATAACGGTATCGACTTGGCTGCTCCAAGAGGAACACCGGTCGTGTCAGCCGCTTATGGAAAAGTCATCGTTTCTCGGAACTATGGGGCTTACGGTAACCACATCATGATGAGCCATCAGTTGAACGGACAAACATACATCACAGTATATGCACACCTCGATCGTCTCAATGTCGTTACAGGACAAACGTTAGCAAAAGGAGCAACGATTGGAACGGTCGGGAATACCGGTAACTCGTTCGGGAATCATCTCCACTTCGAAGTGCATCGGAACAGCTATGTGTATAGCAGTTCATCTCCTGCTAACAGTATCAATCCGTATACAATGTTTTGACATAAAAGCACGCGCTCTCAAACAATGGGAGCGCGTGCTTTTTGGTTAATGCCATGTCGTTTGTTTGTTTCGCTCGATTTGGTTGGCGGCGATGAGGCTGACACCAAGGACGACACCGAACACCAATCCGAACAGGTTGTTGAAGAGTAACATGAGGATGATCCCGAAGACGAGACCGATACTCATGAGGCCAATCCGATCAAACATAGTGAATCCCCTTTTCTGTAGTTGTGCACCTCAATGATTACCCGATTTTCAAAGAAAGAACACCGACGAAATGGACTGATTGATTCATTATACGTGTTTGGACGAACCAGGTTTCGTTTTGTAGAAACTATAGAGGACGCTAATCAAGATGACGAGAACGATGGTTCCTAGAGACATCCAAATCGGCATCTTGTACACATCACCCAAAATCATCTTCGCCCCGATGAAGACGAGCATGAAGCTGAGACCGTGTTTCAAATAGTAGAAGCGGTCGATCAAGTTGGCGAGGACGAAGTAGAGGCTACGAAGTCCGAGAATCGCCATGATGTTCGCATAGAAGATGATATACGGGTCACGTGAATACGCGAAACTTGCAGCGACCGAATCGACAGCGAAGACGATATCCGACAATTCGATAAAGATGAGCGCGATAAAGAGTGGCGTGAAGAACAACTTCCCATTGATGCGCTTCGTGAACTTCCCGGATGAGATATCCTGTGTGATGGGCAGGCGTCGCTCGAGCCAACGAATCGTCTTGTTTTCTTCAAGTGACTCGTCTTTCCCGATATTCTTATACATCATCCACCCTGTATAAACGAGAAACGCTCCGAACACGTAGTAGACCCAACCGAAGTTTTCTAAAAGGGATACGCCAGCGACGATGAAGACAGCGCGGAAGAAAATCGCTCCGAGAATCCCCCAGAACAGTACCTTATGTTGATACTTGAGTGGGATGGCGAAATAGGCAAAAACAAGTGAAAAGACGAAGACATTATCAATCGCGAGTGCTTTTTCGATAAAGTAGACGCTCGCATATTCCGTTGCGGCTGTACTTCCTTGCGTGAAGAACAACCATCCTCCGAATGCGATGGCAATCCCAATCCAGACAAACGTCCATGTCCATGCTTCGCGGAGCGAGACTTCGTGCGCTTTACGGTGGAACACCCCGAGGTCAAGTGCGAGCATGAAGATGACGATGAGTAAGAACCCGATGAGTAGGGTCAACAACAATTCCTCCTTTTAAGTTCTTATGAACTTCTATATATTTAATTTAAGTTCATAAGAACTCAAAGTCAAGCGTAAAAATAAACAACCACTCGAAAAAGAGTGGTTGTTTATTCCTCAATCTATACTTTGTTCAATGTTTTGTACAACATCTGCAAGCATAATTTGCTCTAGGACTCGTTCCATGGCGGATTGAGCTGTTATAAAAATGGGCTCAATCGTTGCTTGGATGTTTCTTCCGACCGGGCAAGCCGGATTTGGTTGATCATGAATTCCGAACAGTTCATTTGGTTCGACGACAGCAACGGCTTGATAAATTTCAAGAAGTGAAATGGTGTTTAGTGGTTTAGTAAAAATTGCACCAGCAACACCTGGTTTAACTTGAATCAATTCTGCTTTTTTTAACATGGCCATGATTTTTCGAATAAGAGCAGGGTTTGTATTTACGCTCCGCGCTAAAAAATCTGATGAAATCACTTCTGGTGGTGAAAGCGCAACAAGAGTCAGCATGTGGATGGCAACCGAAAAACGACTACTGATTGTCATAAATATCTCCCTTTCGGTTTTTATAGATGTAAACAACTTTGTTACATGCTTAGTATAACAGGGAAAGAATAATTGACAAATCAGTTACCTGTAATTATCATGATTACATGTAAGTGATTCGATTACAGGTTAGGGGAGGAAAAAGAATGAAATATTTAGTCACAGGAGCAACGGGGAAACTCGGCTCGAAAATTGTAGAGGAACTACTCAAGTCGATTGATGCGAGTGAGCTCGCTGTAAGTGTACGGAATCCGGAGAAGGCGGCGCCTCTTAAGGAGCGTGGCGTTGATGTGCGACATGGTGATTTTGATCAGCCAGACACACTCGATGAAGCGTTCAAAGGTGTTGAGCGTCTTTTGATCATCTCGGCAGATGGCGATAACGATACGCGGATTCGTCAACATACGAACGCGGTTGAGGCGGCGAAACGGGCAGGTGTTTCATTCATTGCCTACACGAGTCTAGCCGATGCGACAGACAGTGAGAACTTGATGGCACCTCCACATGTCGTCACAGAGGAAGCGATTGTCGAGTCCGGTATTCCACATGCGTTCTTACGGAACAACTGGTACTTAGAAAACGAGTTATCAAGCATTCAAGCGGTAATTGACGGGGCGCCATGGATCACGGCGGCTCGGGACGGTAAAGTCGGTTGGGCTCTACAACAAGATTATGCGGAAGCCGCATCGAATGTTCTGTTAAAAGAACAACAGGACAATGCGGTCTATGAACTATCAGGACCACTTCATACCCAGCAAGATCTTGTAGACGCGCTCAGTGAAGTGTTAGGTCGTGAAGTGATGATGCAGGAGTTGAGTCTCGAGGCATACGAAGAGATGATGCGCGGGGCTGGATTGCCAGAGGAAGTCGTTGCGATTCTTGCGGGGATTCAGCGAAGCATTCGTCAAGGAACGCTCGAAATTCATGAGAGTGACTTCGAACCGGTTCTCGGACGCCCGGTCACACCTCTTCAAGAAGGAATTCGTCAATTGCTCGACCGATAAGTAAAATGCCCTCGACCACTTGGTCGAGGGCATTTGTGTTAGGCGCGAGTGGCGTGATCCTCGAGTTGAGTCGTCACGTCTTCAAGCGAATTCGCGGTTAGAGCGAGTCGGTCCGACATCGAGCTGAGTTCTTTTTGAATAGCGACTTGCTCTTCCGTTGCTGCGGCAACATGGTGAATCTGTTGTTGAAGTTCATTCGCCGCATATTTCGTCGATTCAAGTCGTGTTTCGAGTGCTTCCATCTGTGTCGTGACCCGCTGGCGTGTCTCTTGAATCGAAGCAATTTGTTCGTCGATTTCTGATACATCTTCTGTAAGACGGCCAAAGACAGCCGTCACATCGTTCGTGACCGTTTGACAGTTTTCGGTCGCTTGTTTGAAAAGATGCGCTGATTTGG
Organism: Exiguobacterium sp. KJ 601; assembly: GCF_027161185.1. Classification (GTDB taxonomy): domain Bacteria; phylum Bacillota; class Bacilli; order Exiguobacteriales; family Exiguobacteriaceae; genus Exiguobacterium; species Exiguobacterium profundum. Next base: position 295,997 of record NZ_JADHZG010000001.1, read on the forward strand.
ATACGACGGTCGTATCTTCCATCAATCCACCGAGGACTCGGGTCATCTCGGATGCATATTCACGCGATTGGACAGCGAGTTTCCCGACTTCGGAGGCGACAACGGCGAATCCTCGTCCAGCCTCACCGGCACGAGCCGCTTCAATAGATGCATTCAAGGCGAGCATGTTCGTCTGTTCACTGATGGAACCGACTTGTTGCAAGATTCCTTGGATTTCATTTGAACGATTCGACATCGTCGCAACAATCCGGTCGAGTTGTTCTGATTCGGTAATGATTTCTTGTACTTTTGTTTCCATTAGTCGCATGTCTTTGTTCCCAGCAAGGGCATCTTTAGCGATGCGCGAGGATGCTGCGGCCGTTTGAGCCATTCGTTCTTGAATGAGCGCTGTCAAAGACCGAATCGAGTGAATTTCATCTGCCCCTTGCACCATGGAGGCTTGTTGGGATGAAGCATGCGCGACAATCGGGTCGACCGTGACAGCGATTTGCTCACCAGATTCAAGAGACTGGTTAGCGGCAGATTCAAGCTCTTCGGCGTGACTGTTTAACGATTGAACGAGGGCGCTGACATCATGAATCGCTTGTTGTAACAACTGTCGTGTTTCTTGCTCCTGTGCCTCGGCATGTTGCGTCTCGTTATTACGGAAGTGGATTTGGGCGACAAGCACAACACTCAGAAGAATCAAGTACACGGCATGGACGAGTAGTAAACTGAACGGATAGTCGCTCGTTCCACAAATCATCTCAGGGATTAAAAAGTATCCGACTAGATGTTGCACAGCAAAGATTCCGGCACTATACAAAATCAAGTCGATGCGACGCATAAACGACAAAATCGCCAAGACGACAAAAATGGAGAAGTGATATTCAACAAGTCCTTGTCCTCCAGCAACGGTCGAGATGCTTGCGAAGGTGAGTGTCAGCATCATCCAATAAGGAAATGCTACGGATTCTCGCTTAGCGGTGACGATCATCATTCCAAAGAAGATGATTGGAAGGGCGAACAAGACCCATGTTACTCCGGAGTACACGTAACCGTCCGCACCGTTTCGCAGAATCGTATACGCATAGGCAAATTCCGTGAAACGATGTAGCAAATGGACAACAACCGACGTCATCACAATCAATAACGTCGTCAACAACATCAACTGATTTCTTTTAATCAAACTCATCATTCTTTCCTCACATTCTCGTGTTCATTTGTTGTAGCTCTATACATATCGGATGAATAGTATAGAAGTTTATACGGATTACATATTCAATGCACAAAAAAAGAGCATAAAGCTCTCCCTCATAAAATTTCAATTCAATCCAAGCCATTTTTTAACCGGTTCTCGGAAGATGTACGTCACAACAATCAAGCCGACGAAGACGAGCGCGGCAATGAAAATCGTGGTGACACTGCCTGAGGCGAGGCTCGCCCCGAGGAAGCTGTAGGCGAACGTACCTGGGATCATGCCGAGTACGGTCGCCGGTACGAAGGCACGGAAGCGAACACGTGAGATTCCACCGGCATAACTAAGTAAGTCAAAACTGACGAGCGGGATGAGCCGGAGGACAAATACATATAAAAAGCCACGACGCTCCATTTGTGTGAACAGTTTCTCTGACCATGGATAGCGGTCGACGTTGATGACTGAGCGTCCGAAAAAACGCCCCATCACATAACCGGTCGTCGCAGCAGCAGTTGCACCAATAATGATATAGAGGACACCTGGCCATACGCCGAACGCGAGTCCGGCTCCGAGCGAAAGGACGGATGTCGGTAAAAATGCGACCGGACCGATGGCATAAAGAAAAATAAAGAAGAGTGGACCCCAAAATCCGAATGACAAGACGATGTCCCGGATGTCAGACGGACGCAACTCATAGTGGAAATGGGTGATATAGAACAAAGATCCAAACACGAGAAGAAAGAGTGTGAGTTTAAGTGGTCGTGACAAGTTGTCCGCTCCTTTCGTAACCGAATGTATCTGATGTTAGTATACTGCATCTCCATGCAACATAAATGCGAGCCGGCTTACAAAAGGTGTAACGAGATGGAGCAAAGAGGCAGCTATCCGAATCGAAACTTAGGTCAATGCTTTCTAAACATTGCTTCATTTTTCAAAAATTCGACACGATAAATAGAATAGGAGGGAAAATGATGAAAAATTTAAGCATGTCTAAGAAGTTTACCGTATTGATTTCATTATTCGTTGTGACACTCGTCATGATTTCAATGTTAAGCCATGTGTTGATTGGAAGAATGGCTGATGCCGGAGAAAAGATATACGAAGAGAGATTGATTCCGATTCGTGCCATTGGACAGTTGAGAACCGATAATCGTGCAATCGACAGTCACTTGTTAGAACTAATGTTGACGACCGAAAGTGCTCGAAATGAAGAGTTACAAAAAAATATTGAAGAGCGTCGGGAGAGTATGGTTACCGATCTCGAAGTATTTAATGATTCGATTTCGACAGAAGATCCTGAATTAATGAGTCGAATCGAAAAGTTGAATGAGGAGACGAACGCATATTTGGAAAGCATAGACGTCGTATTGCAACCTGCATTACGAAATGAAAATGAATCTGCTTACCGACAATATGGAACAGAATTACGACCAATTCGACTTGCGCTTGTTGAGTCAGCGAAAGAAGTTATGGATCAGTTGAATGTGGATGCGGAAACGGCCAGTGATACGATGCGGTCTGATCGAGAGCGTGCTGTGTTTATCTTTTGGGGTCTTGTCATTTTGGGAGCTACGCTTTCAATTGGATTAGGCGTCTACATCACGCGCCTTGTGGTTGGTCCGGTGAAAGAATTGAACGTATTGATGAGTCGTGCCGGTGAAGGGGATTTGACAGTCAATAGCACATACACATCACGCGATGAAATCGGGGCGCTCGCACAGTCATTCAATCAGATGAAAGAAAGTTTACGAGAGTTGATTGGTGGAGTGACTTCGACTGCTGGGCGTGTGGCGACTTCATCGGACGATTTGAAAAATAACGTAGAAGAAACGACAAAAGCGACAGAGATGGTAGCTGTGACGATGGAAGAAATCGCTTCGGGTTCACTCCATCAGTTGAAACGGGTCAAGTCTTCAAATGGTACCCTTTCAGAATTGACGAATGGCATTCACCAAGTCTCTGATCGTGCTCAACAGATGACTGTATTATCGGAAGGGGCATTGGACAAAGTACAATCAGGGAATGAGCTAATCGAAACGCTTGAACATCAGCTTGAAGCGATGAATGAAAAAGTGAAGACGTTGCAACAAGTCATTGAGCAGCTTAATACTCGTTCTCAAGAGATTGGTACAATCAGTGGGACCATTTCAGGAATTGCAGAGCAAACGAACTTACTTGCATTAAATGCAGCAATCGAGGCAGCGCGCGCAGGAGATCAGGGACGTGGGTTTGCAGTCGTTGCTGCAGAAGTACGAAAACTTGCGGAGGAATCAGCCGATGCGACCAAACAAATTTCCTCTCTAATTCATCACACACAGACAGAAACAAAGCATGCCGTAGAGACGATGCATGTCGTAGAAGGTGATATGGGACAGAGTGTGACGAACGTGCGGCAGACAGGTGTTGCGTTTGATGAAATTAAAGTGGCCATTGAAGAAGTCGGGCAACAAATAGAAGAAGTGTCCAGTGCTGTACAAGAAATGGCGGCGGGAGCGACAGAAGTGTTGAACTCTGTGAATGAGATTCAAGGAATTACTGAATCGACTGCCACAGAAACAGAGAACACATCAGCAGCTACTGAAGAACAGATGGCATCAATGGAAGAAATTACGGCAGCCGCTCAAGAATTATCGAATATGGCGGATGAGATGCGAGAGATGACGAATCGATTTACTGTGTAAATGAAAAGAGTCCGAAAATTAGTCGGACTCTTTTTTATTATTTCGTTGTCCTTCGTAGTGCTGAATCCATTCCTCGACAGTCATCTTCTCGACGAGTTCTCCGACCAAGTCAAACGGGATTCGCTTCACGTTATTGAAACGGATAC